>JAEUIB010000503.1 GCA_016795255.1 Planctomycetota bacterium | reverse complement strand
GTCCGGACGGATCGCGCGCAGGCTCGGCGCAGGCGCGCGCGCGACGCGTTCGAGCGCTTCGGTGATCGCGAGTCCGGTCAGATCGCGACCCGGCTTGCCCGTCACCGCCTCGAACAGGACGAGCCCGAGCGCGAAGACGTCGGTGCGCACGTCGATGCTGTCGGGGTCGCCGGAGGTCTGCTCGGGGCTCATGTATTGCAGCGTCCCGAACACCTGCCCGGCCATCGTCTGGACCGGCGCCTGCGCTTCCGTCATCCGCGCGACGCCGAAGTCGATCACCTTCACGCGGCCGGCGCCATCGACGAGCACGTTCGCCGGCTTCAAGTCGCGGTGGACGACACCGCGGTCGTGGCCGTGCTGCAGCGCCGCGCAGACGTCGAGGAACGCCGCCAAGCGCGCCTCGAGCGGCAGACGGTGTTCCTCGCAGTAGGAGACGAGGTCGCGCGCCGACTCGACGAACTCCATCGCGATCCACGGGATCGCGGCGCCGTGGTCGTCGTGCGTGCCGGAGCCGTACACCTGCGCGATGCCGGGGTGATGCAGTCGACCGAGGACCTCGGACTCGAAGCGGAACCGTTGCCGCGCCTCGTCGCCGTCGACGTCCAGCCGCAACGTCTTCAGCGCGACCAGCCGCGACGGCTCGTCCTGGCGCGCGACGTGGACGGTGCCCTGGCCGCCTTCGGCGAGGGTCCGCTCGACGACGAAGCTGCCGATGCGCGTCCCGGGTCCCAGCCGATCGGATCGTGGACCCCGCGGTTCCGGTTCACCGTCCTGGCGCGTCGTCTCCATCGCGGGCTCCTTCGGGGGGCGTGTCCTTCGGAGGAGAGTCTCGTGGCCTAGGGACCGGCGGCCGGCATGTCCGTCGGCCCGTCCAGGGCCGGATCCTATCGGGCCGCGACACCATGCCACCTCGCCGTTGTGTCGACGCTGCTATCCTTCGCGGCTTGGACCTCAGCAAGCTCAAGATCGATCGTGAACCGGCTCCGAAGGCCGTGCGTTCCGGCGGCGGCCGGCGGCGCTCGTGGCCCATCGGCAAACTCGTGTTCGTCCTGCTGCTCGGGCTCGGGCTGTGGACGTTCCAGACGCCGTTGCTCGGCCTGATCGATCGGTATCGACTCGCCGAGGTCGAGACGACGAAACCGTCGCGGCCGAGCAAGGCCGCCGCGTCCGCGTTGTCGGGCGCCGCGGCGAACGGGTTCATCATCGCGCGCACGAAGGCCGCTCTGTCGGCCGACCAGCCCGGCCGCATCGTCGAGATGAACGTCGTCGAAGGCCAGGCGGTGAAGAAGGGCTTCGTCGTCGCGCGCCTCTACGCCGACGAGTTCGAAGCGACCCTCCGCCAGGCCAGCGCCAACGCCGAAGCCGGCGAGGCCGCGGTCGACAGCGCGACCGCCGACGTCGCGACCGCGCAAGCGGAGATCGCGCGGCAGAAGTCGCAACACGCGTCGATCGCCGCGCGCAAGAACGAAGCGAAGGCCGACCTCGCGCTGGCCGAGATCCAACTGAAGCGCGTCGATCAATTGATCGAGCTCGACTTCGAGAGCGCGAGCCTGCGCGACGAGTGGATCGCGAAGCGCGACGCGGCCGCCGCCCGGATCGCCGCCGCCGAAGCCGACCTGGTGACGAACGACGCGCTGACGAAGGAGAGCGAAGCGCGCGCGGCCGCCGCACTGCGGCGCGTCGCGGAGACGAAGGCGCAACTCGACGGCCTGCTCGCGGCGGTGAAGTTCGCCGAAGCGGCGCTCGACAAGACGTTCGTCCGCGCGCCGTTCGACGGCGTCGTGGTGCTGAAGGACGCCGAGATCGGCGAGGTCGTGTCGCCGAACTCGCAAGCCGGCGGCTCCGCGCGCGGTGCGGTCGCGACGATGGTCGACTTCGCATCGCTCGAAGTGCAGGCCGAGGTGCCGGAGACCACGATCGCGCAGGTGAAGCTCGGCTCGCCGGCGCAGATCTTCCTCGACGCGTTCCCCGACCACGGCTACTCGGGCGTCGTCGATCGCATCTGGCCGACGGCGCGCAAGCAGACCGCGACGATCGAGGTCCGCGTCCGCATCGAAGATCCCGACGACAAGCTGCGCCCCGAGATGGGCGTCCGCGTCGTGTTCACCGAACAGAAGCCCGAGATCACGACGACCGCCGAGGACGACGACGCGCTGCAACTGCCCGCCGACGCGCTGGTGCGCGTGGACGGCAAGGACGGCGTGTTCGTGCTCGAGCGCGACGTCGCCCGCTTTCGCGCGGTGACGCTCGCGGCCGCCCGCGGCGACCGGCTGGCGGTCAAGACCGGGCTCTCCGAACGCGACGTCGTCGTCCGCAAGCCGCCCACTCATCTGCAAGACGGGGACCGCGTGCGCGCGAAATAAGTCGAAGGAATCGCCGACGTTCTCGAACTCAGTTCGAACGAGGACACGCGGACCCGTCGATCCGTATCGTGTCGGCTCTCGCGGCGACACATCGAAGACCAAGAACCGGGAAGTTCACCGAGACGCCCCATGATCACACTGCGCCAAGTCGTGAAGTCCTATTCCCGCGGCGGCGAGACGCTCGTCGTGCTCGACCACCTCGATCTGGTCGTCCCGCCCGGTCAGTTCTGCGCGCTGATGGGCCCGTCGGGCTCCGGCAAGTCGACGCTGTTGAACCTCGTCGGTGGTCTCGATCACGCCGACTCCGGCGTCGTCGAGGTCGGCGGCGAAGAGCTGACGAACATGTCGAACGACGAACTCGCCGGGTGGCGCGCGTCGAGCGTCGGCTTCATCTTCCAGGGGTTCAACCTGATCCCGGTGCTGACCGCGATCGAGAACGTGACGCTGCCGTTGCTGCTGTCGCCGCTGTCGCGGAAGCAGCGCCGCGAGCACGCCGAGTACGCGCTCGAACTGGTCGGCCTGAAGGACCGCATGCATCACCGGCCGGGTCAGTTGTCCGGCGGTCAGGAGCAGCGCGTCGCGATCGCGCGCGCGTTGGTCACCGATCCCCAGCTCATCCTCGCCGACGAGCCCACCGGCGATCTCGACCGCAACTCCGCCGATCAGGTGCTCGGGCTGATGCAGCGCCTGAACGGCGAAATGAAGAAGACGATCGTCATGGTCACGCACGACCCCGCGGCCGCGGCCCACGCCGGCATGCTGGTCCATCTCGACAAGGGCAAGCTCGTGCGGATCGAGCAACAGACGCCCGTCGCCGCCGGAGCGAGGTGAACGATGGTCCCGATCCGCGTCATTTGGCGGAATCTGATCGGCCATCCCTTGCGCTCGCTGCTGACCGCAGCGTCGCTGGTGGTCGCGATGTTCCTGTTGTGCGTGCTGCGGTCGCTGGTCGTCACGCTCGACGCCGGTGTCACCGAAGCGCGGACCGATCGCCTCGTCGTCCAGTCGGCCGCGAGCTTGTTCGTCACGCTGCCCGAGAACTACCGCGGCAAGGTCGCGGCGGTCGACGGCGTGAAGCACGTCTGTTCGTGGACGTGGTTCGGCGCGTACTACCAGAAGCGCGAGAACTTCTTCGCCCAGTTCTCGACCGACCAGGACACGCTGCTCGCGATGTACCCGGAGATGGAGATCGTCGCCGGCGACTACGAGAAGTTCCGGCTGAACCGCAACTCCTGCATCATTGGTGAAGCGCTCGTGAAGTCGTACGGCTTCAACCTCGGCGACAAGATCCCGCTGATCGGGACGTTCATCCAGCGGCTCGACGGCCAACCCTGGGAGTTCGAGGTCGCGGCGGTCTACCGCAGCAAGGCCGGCACGCTCGATTCCGGCACGCTGTTCTTCCACCACGAGTTCCTGAAGAAGGCGCGCGAAGAGAAGCTCTGCACCGGCGAAGAAGGCGTGAACACGTACGTCGTCAAAGTCGCCGACGGCAACGATCCGATCACCGTGGCGTCGCGCATCGACGCATTGTTCGAGAACGGACCGCAGAAGGTCCAGACGACGACCGAAGCCGAGTTCAACGCGCAGTTCGTGTCGATGATCGGCAACATCCCGTTCTTCCTGTCCGCGATCGGTTCGGGCGTGTTGTTCGCGATCGTCATGGCGGTCGTCAACACGATGCTGATGGCGTCGCGCGAACAGACCCGTGCGGTCGGCATCCTGAAAGCGCTCGGCTTCACGAGCACGACGGTGTTCCTCGTGTTCCTGCTGCAATCGGTCACGCTGTCCTTGCTCGGCGGTGGCATCGGCGTCGCTTTGGC
>JAEUIB010000379.1 GCA_016795255.1 Planctomycetota bacterium | reverse complement strand
GAAGACGTCGGCGACGCCATTCGTGTCCCCCGCGACGAGGTTCGTCGCTTCGCTCGTGAAGGCCACGAAGCGTCCGTCCGGCGACAACGCACCACGCAGTTGGCTCGGACCGTCGCCTTGCGCGCCGGCCGAGGACACGCTGACCCGTTCGGTCGTTTGCGCGACCGCGACGGCGCTCGAGCCGGTGATCCCGAGGACGACCGCCAGCGCGGTCGACACGACGGACCCGGGACGAGACTGCGAACCTGACGACGTCGACATCGGAGGACTCCCGTGAACGGCCTGGGGCGCATTGCGACCATCGCGTCGCCCCAGAACGACTCACGGAGTCGCGTGCCGCGCCCCCCTACGAATTCTCGAACTCACGCGAATTCCGTCGGTCCGACGCGGACCGCGGCCGCGCGCCGCTCGTCACGACGGCGCGATCCAACGTGCTTCGTACAGCGCGGACCGCGCGTCGGTCGGCTCGGCCGCGATGTCGACCGTGAAGTTCGGCAGCTTGTCCTTCACGCGCGTCGTGATGTCGAGTCCGCGCGCTCCGTGCGGGCCGGCGACGAAACCGTGGATGAAGCCGTGCCGGAGCGGCACCAGATTCACCGCGTGCGGCAACAACACTTGGTCCACCGTGCGGCGCACGAGGAACGTGCCGCGCTCGGCGTAGTCCGGCGCCTCGACGGTTTCGTGATTCGCGACGCGTACCTCGCCTTCGAGGCCGAGCGTGACGACGTTGCCATACGCATGCGGATGCGGACGCACGACGCCGCCGGGCGCGAGCTTCCAATGCAGGACGACGAACGGACAATCGTCGGGCGTATCGTTCGCGCCGATCCAATGCCCGGGCTGGTCCTCGGCGTTGACGCGCCGCATCTCCGGCTCGGCGACGCCACCGAGGCGCACGGCCAGCGTGGCCAGCGCGAACAGATAACGGTCTTCGGACGCGCGCGAACCGAAGTCGAGCAACGACTTCGTCAGCGGGTCCGCTTCGTTCACGAACTCTTCGTACGAGCACTCCCCGCCCGCCCGGGACATCCCGGGTCCTTCCTCGCCGCGCGCGCGCGCCACCGCGAGGCCCGCGGAGCCGACCGCGAGCGCGGCGAGCTTGACGAGCGAGCGTCGTTCGACGCGGAAGCGATCTCCGGAACGGTCGACGTTGGACGGACTCATGCGTTCCTCCGGCACCCTGCGCGGGATCGAACGGATCGTGCGAGGGGCTATCCACGACGGTCGGCCGCGGCGACAATGCCGTGGCCTCACACCGTTGAGGCGCAGTTCCGCCGCTCGCGGGGCCACGATGGTGCGGATTTCCGACGAAACACGAGCCCGGCACGAACACGCCGCGCTGCATGCGATCGCGCGTCGGCTGATGCGCGGCGAACGCAAGGACCACACGCTGCAACCGACTGCGTTGGTCCACGAAGCGTGGCTGCGACTGGCCGACCGCGACGACGCGCGCTCGTTGTCGCGTGAGCGCTTCCTCGCGCTCGCCGCGACGACGATGCGCCGCGTGCTCGTCGACGCGGCCAGGCGGCGCGCCGCGCTGCGTCGGGACGCCGGCCACCGCCGATCGCTCGAGACCGCCGAAGCATCCGCGCCGAGCGCGCCGACGCGCGACGTCGAGCTGCTCGCGCTCGACGATGCGCTGCTCGCGCTCGCCGACGCGGACCCCGAACTGGCGCGCCTCGTCGAACTCCGCGTGTTCTGCGGTTACGACGTCGACGAGCTCGCGGCCGCTCTCCACGTCTCGGCGCGGACCGTCAAGCGTCGATGGGCCTTCGCGCGGAGCTGGCTCGCGCAAGAGATCCTCCGGACCCGCGAGGCTCTCCCATGACGACGCGGCAACCGACCGATCGAGCGCGTCTGGCGCGACTCGAAGCTCTGTTCGACGCCGCGCTCGCGCTGCCCGACGCCGAGCGCGAGTCGTTCCTCGAACGCGCCAGCACCGACGATCCCGCGCTCGCGGCTGAGATCCGGGCGCTGATCGCGGCAGCGAACGACGCGCCGGCCTGGTGGGAGAACGGCGAGTTCGTCCTCGATCCACTACCTGAGGACGCGGAGGGAGGCGATCTGCTCGGCATCGACGTCGGTCCGTTCCGGATCGAGTCGTACGTGGCCTCCGGCGGCATGGCCGACGTCTACCGCGCCGTCCGTCGCGACGCGTCGGAAGACGCGACACCTCCGGTCGCGATCAAAGTCCTGCGTCGCGGCCTTGACACCGCGACGTTGCTGGCGCGATTCCGCCGCGAGCGCCGCACGCTCGCGCGACTCCACCATCCGCAGATCGTCGCGCTGATCGCCGCGGGCGCGCTGCAAGACGGCCGCCCCTGGCTGGCGATGGAGTTCGTCGCCGGTGAGCCGATCGACCACTGGTGCGCGACGCAGCGGCCCGACCTCGCGACGCGGCTCGCGCTGTTCTCGAAGGTTTGCGGCGCAGTCCAGTACGCGCACAACCGTCTGGTCGTCCACCGCGATCTGAAACCGTCGAACCTGCTGGTCACGCCGACGGGAGAACCGAAGTTGCTCGACTTCGGCGTCGCTCGACTGCTCGCTCCCGACGACGACGACGAAGTGACCGACCCAGCGTGCCCGGCGCCGCTGACCCCCGCGTGGGCGAGCCCTGAACAACTCGCGGGCGAGCCGGCGACGACCGCCAGCGACGTCCACGCGCTCGGTCTGCTGCTCGGCATGCTCGTGCGCGAGGCCAACGGAGGCTCGCCGCGACTGCGCGCGGACCTCGATTCCATCGTGCGCATCGCGCGCCACGCCGATCCGGCGCGGCGTTACGCGACGGCCGAGCGACTCGCGGACGACGTCGCCCGCGCGCGCGACGGCTTTCCGTTGCTCGCGCATCCGGACGGCGTCGCCTATCGCGCCCGCCGCTTCGTCCTGCGCCACAAGGTCGCGGTCGTCGTCGCCGCGAGTCTCGTCGTCGGAGCTCTGCTCGGCGCGACGGGTCTCTACGTCGGCCTCGACCGGGCGCGCGGCGAAGCGAGTCTCGGCTGGAAGGCGCACCGAGAAGCCGTCGACGTCACGCGCTTGCTCGAGGACCTCGTGCGAACGACGCAGGGTCGGTCGCTGGAGACGGCGCTCGACGCGATCGCCGCGCGTGTCGGCGAGTTCGCGGATCAGCCGGAGACCGAAGGCCGCGTCCGTTTGTCGCTCGGCGCGCTGTACGCCGACGTCGGTCGCGTCGACGACGCGCGCCATCACCT
>JAEUIB010000378.1 GCA_016795255.1 Planctomycetota bacterium | reverse complement strand
GCGATCGCCGCGGCACGTCGTACCGCGCGGCGTCCGCCGATTGATCGTTCGTGACGTAATCGCCGTCGGCGCCGGTCAGCAAGCTGCCGCCGGCCGTCGGGTCGAGCTGACCGGACGCGCGGAGCAATCCGTCGCGGACCTCTTCCGAACTCAGACGCCGGCGGAACTGGCGCGCGAGACGCACGTTGTCCGGATCCGCCGCAGCGAGCGCTTCGCCGGCGACGCTGCTCATGCGATACGTCGACGACGTCATCATCAGCCGCAGCATCGCCTTCACGTCGTAGCCCGACGCGACGAACCGACGGGCGAGCCAATCGAGCAACTCCGGATGCGTCGGCGGATCCGTCCGCAATCCGAAGTTCGACGGCTGGCGCACGAGCCCGGCTCCGAACGCCCACGTCCACAGTCGATTGACGGCGACGCGACTCGTCAGCGGATGCTCGGGATGCAGCATCCACTGCGCGAGCTCGAGCCGCCCGCTGCTGGACGCCGGGATGGCCGGCGCCGGCACCAGGTGTTCGAACACGCGGAACGCGCCGCGCGGCACGACCTCGGCTTCGAGGTCGAGGTGACTGCCGCGCTTGTGCACCGCGACGTCGCCGAGGGTCGATGCGTCGCGCACCGCGAGTGCTCGCGCGAACGGCGCCGGCTTCGTCCGCTCGAGTTCGTCGCGCGTCGCCCGCAGCGTCGCGATCTCGCCGGCGACGGCCGGGTCGAACGCGGCATCGACCGCGGCGACGTCGACGGAGAACAACCGATCGACCGCGCGCCGCAGCGCATCGAGATCCGCGTCGCCGAGATCCTTCGCGCCGGGTTCCGCGCGCAGCCGCGCAGCCCACGCCCGATCGACGACGGCGACCTGCGCCTGGATCCGCGCGGCGAACTCGTCGCGCGACGACGGCGCAGGACCTTCGAGCAACGCGCGGAACGGACCGGAGGGGTTCGCGGCGCGAGCGGCCTCGTGCGCCGTTCGACAGGCGTCGGCCGTCCGCGCGTCGGCGAACGCGAACCACGGTCGCCACGGCGACGCCGACAACCTGCGCTCGAGGACGAGTTGAGCCGCTGCGCCGCGCACGAGCGCCGGTGCGACGTCGTCCGCCGCGGCGTCCCCACGCAACAGCACCAACGCATCGACGTGCGGGAAATGGCTGTCGCGCTCGATGCGCAGCACGTGCGCACCGGCGCTCAGGCTCACTTCGCCGATGCGCGCGACGACCTGGTGTTCGGGCAGGAAGCCGCCGGTGACCGTTTCGAGCGCCGATGCCGCGACGACGGTTCCGTCGACCGTCACGCGGATCGGCCGACTCTCGCCCTGCGCGAACCGCACGAACAGTTGCCACGTCGCGTCCACCGTCGTCGTGACGTCGTACTCGGCGAATTGCGCGCCGCCGACGTGCGTGTGGACGACGCCGACTTCCGGCGTACCCCAATGCTCGTGGTCCACATGCAGGTTGCCGCGCGCGAACGACTCGGCTTCGACGACGAGCGCGTCCGCGCCGACGTCGGTCGCGCGAACGACGACGCGCGCGAGTTCGCGACGGACCCGCGCTTCGACGTCGGCGCGCGCAGCCTGCTCGCGCTGCGCGAGTTCGCGCTGCGCGGCGTCGAGGCGCTCGAGATGCCGGTCACGCGCCGCGAGCTCGGCCGCCGGCGCGAGTTCGCGCTGGTTCCACCGCGACACGAACTCGAGGTTCGCCATCGTCGCGGTGTTCTTGAAGATGCCGGCGAGCGCGTAGTAGTCGCGCGTCGGCAGCGGATCGAACTTGTGGTCGTGGCAGCGCGCGCATCCCGCCGTCAGGCCGAGGAACGTCCGCGCCGTGACGTCGAGCTGTTCGTCGACGACGTCCATCACGAGCTTCTGCTTGTCCTGCTCGGCGAGCATCTTCGGCCCGAGCACGAGGAACCCGGTCGCCGTCAGGCGGTCCTCGACCTCAGCGCGATCGGCGGACTCGGGCAACAGGTCGCCGGCGAGCTGCTTGGTCAGGAACCGGTCGAACGGTTCGTTCGCGTTGAACGAACGCACGACCCAATCGCGATACCGCCACGCGTTGCCGAGCGCGAGGTTCTCGTCGAGTCCGTTCGAATCGGCGTAGCGCGCGAGATCGAGCCAGTGCCGCGCCATCCGTTCGCCGTAGTGCGGCGAGGCGAGCAGTCGGTCGACCTGTCGCTCCCACGCGCCCGGCGCGTCGTCGGCGAGGAACGCGGCGAGTTCGTCCTGCGTCGGCGGCAAGCCGGTGAGGCCGAAGCTCGCGCGTCGCAGCAGCGTCGTGCGATCGGCTTCGGGCACCGGCGCGAGACTCTGCGCCTCGAGGCGCGCGAGGACGAAGCGATCGACGTCGTTCGTGATCCAGGAGGCGTCTTGCACCGCCGGCGGCTCGGGTCGGGCGACGGCGCGGAACGCCCAGTGCTCACGCCACCGTTCGAAGTCCGACGCGTCGAACTTCTTCGGCAACTCGACGACGACGGGATCCGCCGCGCGAACGGCGACGAAGCCGAGCGCGAACCATCCGACGATCGTGAGCCAAGCGGTCGACCTCATGCGGCGCCGCATTGTGCGGGGCCGCCCGTGCCGGGACAACGCTCAGCGACCCGGTGGACGGAAGTTCCTGGGAGGCCGCGGAGCCGACCGCGACCCTCGACGTCGCGCTCGGCTCCGCACGGCAAGCCCGATCCGAGTTCCTTCAGATCTCGTAATCGTCGCGGTATTCGCGCTGCACGAGTCCTTGCCACACCGCGGGATCCAGGCCCCGCGCTTCGCCCGCGTCCGCGTCCCACAGGATCGGCATCCCGGTGCGCTGCGCGAGCACGCCGACGAGCACCGCTTCGGTGAACGGACCGGCGACGTCGAAGCTCGAGTACGCGGCCGGGCCGCCCTTGCAGGCGTCGATCCACTCGTTCATGTGGCCGTTCGAGCGCGGCACCGAGAACGTCGTCTTCGACGATCCGAGCTCGGCGGGCTCCCACGTCTGCTTCTCGCCGTACGCGTCGACCGACAACATCGCGCCGCCGGCGCCGCGGATGAACAGGCCGTTCGTCGGCATCTCGGGCGCGAGGCTGGTCGGGATCGCCTCGCGCGGAGGCCTCATCACGCCGTCGTACCAGGTGATCGTGACGTCGCCGCGCTTGCCGCCGCGATTCGGGAAGTGGATCAGGATCCGCGATCCGGCCGGATACGTGTCGTCGAAGCGCTTCGTCGTCGCGCCGGCCGCCCAGTCGGGCAGGCCGAGGTCGAGCCCGCGCCACACGAGATTGAGGATGTGACACGCCATGTCGCCGAACGCGCCGGTGCCGAAGTCGTACCAGCCACGCCAATTGAACGGCAGATACGCAGCGTGGTACGCGCGCTTGTTGGCGACGCCGAGCCACGAATCCCAATCGAGTTCGGCCGGCACGGTCTCCGGGTCCTTCGGCGTCTCGACCGCTTGCGCCCAGATCGGCCGATCGGTCCATGCGATGACCTGCTGGATTTCGCCGAGGACTCCGCTGCGCAGCAGCTCCACGCCGCGGCGGAAACCGTCCTGCGCCGAGCCCTGGTTGCCCATCTGCGTCGCGACGCCGGTCTTGCGCGCCAGCTCCGTCAGTTCGCGCGCTTCGCCGATCGACCACGTCAGCGGCTTCTCGACGTAGACGTGCATGCCGCGCAGCATCGCGGCCTTCGCGATCGGCGCGTGCATGTGGTCCGGCGTACCGATGACCACCGCGTCGATCGACGCGTCGAGTTCGTCCAGCATCACGCGCCAGTCGCGATAGCGCTTCGCGTTCGGGAACTCCTCGTGCGCCTTCTTCGCCGAGCGCTCGTCGACGTCGCACAGCGCGACGATGTTCTCGCCCTTCGCGTCGTGGACCAGCGAGTAGCCGCGCCCGCCGACGCCGACGACCGCGATGTTCAGCTTCGATCCCTTCGGCTTGAAGCGCGGCGCCGGCGACGACCACGGTGTGGTGTTCGCGCAGGACGTCAGTGCGAGCGAGGCCGCAGCCCCTGCCGAGAGGCCGAGGAAATCACGACGCGAAAAGTCCGGGGTCATGAGGAACTCCTGATGCCGATACGAGCTCGTGCCGATGCGGGCGACGAAGGGGGCGGGAGCATAGCAGCCCGCGGACGAAGCCTGCCGACGCACTGCCGGGCGGCTTCCTCGACGGACTGCCGAAGAAGTTGCGGGCCGATCGTTCGGACGCGGACCTATGCTTCCGGCCCGACCCGAGCCTGGAGCGACCCGTTGCAACTCGAGACGACGCCCGACTCCACGCCGAGCGGACTCGGACCGATCGACGTCGCGGATCGCGTGAACGGCTGGGACCTCGCGCGCGGCATCGCCGTGCTCGGCATCCTGCTCGCGAACGTGCCGTGGATGGGCTTGGCGGGGATGCTCACGTTCCAGGGCGAATACGTCGGCGAGCGACCGTACGACCAGCTCGCGTTCATGCTCGTGCTGTTCCTCGCGGACTCGAAGTTCGTCACGCAGTTCTCGCTGCTGTTCGGGTCCGGGCTCGCGAACCTGCGCGATCGAGTCCTCGCGCGCGGCGTCGAGTTCCGCGCGATCGGTCGACGTCGCATGGCGGCGCTCGCGGTCGCCGGCGCGCTGCACGGGGTCTTCCTGTGGTTCGGCGACATCCTGCTGCTGTACGCGCTGCTCGGCTTCGTGCTCGTCGCGCTGCTGCCGCGCTCGACGAAAGCGCTCGGATGGCTCGCGGGCGGTCTGATCGTCGTCGGCGCGCTGTCGTGGTTGCCGCTCGCGTTGGTCGGTGACGACGCGGAGCCCCCGACGTTCGTCGACGCGAACGGAGTCATGCTCTCCGGCGACGAAGCGCTGGCGGCGCAGAGCGAGTACTTCGCCGAGGTTTTCTCGTCCGGCGATTTCTGGCGCATGACGAAGGAGCGCGCCGGGATCGTCGCCCGTGAGTTCGGCGTCCTCGTGATGCTGATGGGACCGCGGACGCTCGGTCTGTTCCTGCTCGGCGCATGGCTCGTGCGCATCGGTTGGCTGACGCGCCCGGCCGAGCATCGCGCGGCGCTGCGCCGATGGTTCGCGTTCGGCGTTCCGCTCGGCCTCGCCTGCACCGGCGCGATGGTCCTGCTCGACGAACCGGAAGCGGTGTGGCTCAGCGTCTTGCAGATCGCGCTGTTCTACGTCGGCGGACTGTTCCAGGGGTTCGGCTACCTCGCGGGCTCGTTGCTGTGGTCGACGACCGATCGCGCGCGGTTCCTGCGCACGCGCCTGGAAGCCGTCGGCCGCATGGCGTTCACGAACTACATCGCCCACAGCGTGCTGACGGCGATCGTCTTCAACTACTGCGGTCTGTACGACCGGTTCGGACGCGCCTTCGGACTCGGCCTCGCGGTCGCGATCTTCGCGCTGCAAATGATGTGGAGTCCGTGGTGGCTGAAGCGGTTCCGCTTCGGACCGCTCGAATGGCTGTGGCGGCAAGCGACCTACGCCGAGGTCATACGGCTTAGAAAATGACGCGCTCGGGCCGCATGGCCCGACGCCCGCTCGGGCGTCGAGGCGAGCCGGGGGCCGAAGGCCCCCGGGCCCCACCAAACAGAGGCCGAAGGCCGTACCGACTTGCACCTCACCAAGGCGGGGGCACAGCCCCCGCACCCCCTCGTTCGACCGCGCCGCGGTCGAACGACCAAAAGGGGGCCTCACAAACGAGCGAGGCCCCCTTTTGGAAATCCCCGCGCCCTTGAGTCGCGCGTGGGACTTCACGCGAAGGGACGTCGTGAACGGGCTCTGGCCGCGGCCGCTCAAAGCCGCAGGGGTGGCTTGTTCCGCTCGTGAATGGA
>JAEUIB010000403.1 GCA_016795255.1 Planctomycetota bacterium | reverse complement strand
CTGACTCGCCTCCGGGCCGAGACGCCGAACGGAATCGCGAACGCACCGACCCGGAACGACGACGCGCGCGGACCCTGTCGAGTCCGCGCGCGTCGTCGTCTCGGCGTCGGTCCGCCGTGCTCGTGTCTCGTCGCGATCAGTCGTTCCGCGTGCTCCAGTCGATGATCCAGAGGATCGTGTACTCGCGCGACGTCGGCGTCGTGCGGAACTCGAACATGCCGAGCGGGAACAGCGACAGCTCGGACTCTTCGCGCGGGTAGCGCGTCGGCGACGGGCGGTAGCGCTGCTCGTAGTTGCCGATGAACTGGAAGATGAAGTCGAGACACGACCAGCGCGTGTAGTCCACGCCCGACGAGTACTTGAAGAGGATCGGGAAGTGGAAGCTCGTTTCCTTCATCAAGCTGTCGTCGACGGGGATCGGCGTCGAGTGCGCGCCGAGCGGTCCCTCGACGCTGATCAACAGGTCGCCGCTCATGGTGCCCATCGCGTTGGCTTCCGCCGCCTCGGCGGCGTCGACGTCCGTGAGAGGCGCCGCCGCGCGGGCGTAGACGGCCTTGCGCACGTCGGCGAGCTTCGGCGCCGTCTTGCCGTCCGCGGCGACGACGCGGTCGCCGCGCCGGAGGCCCGCGTGATACGCCGGCGAGCCGGTGACGACTCCCGACACGATCGTGGTCTCCTCGGCGACGCCCCAGATCTCGGTGGCGAGGCTCGGCGGCACGGTCGCGACTTGCAGGCCGGTGTAGTGCTGGACCGCCGTCGACGTTTCGAGCGGGATCGAATCCGTCCGCGACTCGGTGCCCTTGTTCATTTTCGGCACGACGGAGATCCGCGTCGTCGTCGCGGCTTCGCCGACACCGCGACGGATGCCGAACTCGATCGGCGTGGCGCCGGTCAGCGACGACTTCATCACTTCGAAGAACTGCTGCTCGTTCGTCACCGGTTGACCGGAGATCGAGAGGATCACGTCCTCGCTCACGAGCCCGGCATTGGCGGCCGCCGATTGCGGTTGGACGCGCTGGACGTAGACGCCCTGCCACGCGGTCGTGCCGAGCTTCTTCGCCATCGTCGCGTTCACGTCGGCGACGGAGATGCCCTGGATGTCGGGGCGTTCGAACGGCGTCGTCTGCGTGCGGTTGATCGTCGGCTTGTCGTCGACGCCCGGATACAGGCGGTATTCCGTGCGCGAGCCGTCGGCGGCCTTCACCTCACGCAGCAGCAAGCCGCCGTCCTCGAACGTCGTCGAGTCCCAGGACCGGCAACCACCGAGAGCGAGTACGCAGGCGGTCAGTGCGATTCGTCGAAGGGTCATGATTCATCCTCTCGAGCTTGGTGTTCGGTGCGGAGGAACGGCGGTGCGGCGGTGGCGGGTTCCCGCAGAATCACCACGTCCCGTAGGTCTCGCGCGCGACGATCGCGTCGGCGCACGTGTCGAACCAGCGATTCCAGTAGCCGTACGCGTCCTCGACCACGGGCGCGTTCGGAGTCGTCGCGACCAGGCTCGCCACGAATCCGAGCAGCGTCGCGTCCGCGGCGGCGGCTTGGATGCGAGGCGTGACGCGCGGGAACTTGGGGTCGCGCTCGAACTCTTCACGGACGAGTTCGAGCCGCGCGATGACGAGCGCCACGACCTGGTCGTCCTCGTCGCGCAATCGTTGGATCAGGGCCGGGACCACCTCGAGCGGTGAACCCGCCGTCTCGAGGCGCAGGCCCGAGTCGTCGTG
>JAEUIB010000389.1 GCA_016795255.1 Planctomycetota bacterium | reverse complement strand
CAGCCGGCGCCGGACGCCGTTGCGCCGACGTTCCGCCCAAACCTTCCCGACTTCGCAAACGCCCCGGAACCGACGTCGCCACGGACACGCTCGAACTCCGCCGCGTGGACGGCGCCGCGAAGGAGGGCAGCCTCGTGATCGGCTCGGATCAGCCGATCCACGTGCAGTCGACGACGACCTCCGACGCACCCGCGCTCACCGTAAGAGGCCTGTCCATCTCGATTCCTCTTTCGAACGAACCATGATCACTGAGCGACGAGCTTCAGCGCGTTGCTCGCGCCGAAGCCGAAGCTTGCTCCAGGATCTTGCACCCACACCTGTACGAAAATCGGGGCACCGGCCGGAACTGGCGGCCATTGGACGTTGAAGTCGAGGGCGCCCGCGGCGTCCGTCATCAACGGGATCAGTACGTCCGGCGACGGCACCAACACGCCGCCTAACGACGGAAGGTCAATCCTCGTCGCTCCTGCGATCAGATAGGCAATCGACGATGGGTACGCGCCCCGCAACGAAAGGCGCGTCGGCGTCCCTGCCGTGAGTCGACCGCTGCCGACCAAGCAAGGCGTGTCCTTCGAGCCCGACTTGCCACCTCCAAGCAACTCGAAGGGCGCGGGCAGAAGGTCGAACTTCGCCACGACGAGATCGCCGAAGGTCCCACCGCCATAGGTCGAGTCATACGCGCCTGTCGTGATCGGCTCGTCGGACGAATTCCCGAAAAGCGCCATCACCGGATCGCCAGAACCGTCGAGACCGACGAACGCGTTCAACTCGCCTCCGGTCGCGCCGCCGAACCACGTCGAGTACTCGAGAGACTCGCCGAACACGTCGAGTTTGGTCAGGACGGCGTCGGAGCCATTCGAGCCAGGACCGTTGTTCTGCTTTTGGAATGCGTCCGGCGTCGTCGGATAAACCGACTCGTTTGCGAATCCGACGACCGTAGGGTTCCCCGCTGCGTCGACGGCGACATCGCTGTATTGGTTGCCTCCAAGGCAACAGGCCTCGACGTAGATCGACCAAGCGAGCTCGCTTCCTCCGGGCAATAGTTTGGTCGCGAACGCGCCGACTGACACCGAATCGTTTGCATCCACGTTCAACGCACCCGAAGTCACCGGGAAGTCGTCGGCAAACGTCGTCCCCGCAACGTAGACGGCCGACGCTGCGTCGACGACAAGACCATGGATCAAGTCGGAATCGTGATCGCCGCCCAAGAACGTGCCCCAGAGCATCTGACTACCCGCACTATCCAGCTTTGCCACGTAGCCTTGACCGAAGTCGTTCGGGTCATATGTCGTGTCGAACGCGCCCGGGGTTACAGGCGCGTTTGCGTTTGCAGCTCCGCTGATCACCACGTTTCCTTGTGGGTCCACGGCAAGTTGCCGGATCTCGACATTCGCGAGATATGTCTGGAAGACGACGGATGCGCCGTTGAATGCAATCCGTACGATCGCGTTGTCGCCCAGATCGAAGTGGGAATCAAAGGCTCCCGACGTAGCTGGAGGAACCGCAGTGAACGGCACGACGCCGATGAGTACGTCGCCATTCGCGCACAAGGCGCAGGCTTTGGCGACGTCCGAATTCACCCCTCCATAGAACGTGGACCACACGAGCGCGCTGCCGTCGGCCGCGAGCCGCGTAATGAACAAGTCGGGCTTCGAGAGTGCCGCGCTCGCGTGCTGCGTCTGGATCACGCCCGGCGTCGTCGGGAAGTCCGACGACCACGTGTTTCCCATCACCACGACGGTTCCATCGTGATCGACGCCTAGGCCCACCGGGTCGTCCGAGATCGTCGGGCTCGCACCGCCGAGGAACGTCCCCCAGAGTAGGGCGGTCCCATCCGCCGAGAGCTTGCCGACCCACGCGTCCACGCCGGACGCCACCGGGTCGAACGCTCCAGGTGTCGTCGGCGCTCCATGAGACGCGCGAGCCGCGAGATACGTGGCACCCGCAGGGTCGACCGCCATGTCCTTCGGCAGATCCTGCCCCGGCCCGCCCACATACGTGCAGAACACGAGGCTCGGATCGAGCACGAATCGCTTGGTGGGATCGCGCTCGGGCGCTTCGAAGCCCAATCGCAATGCTCCGCCCGAATCCTCGAGCACGCGGAAGCGGCTCGCCACCGGCTCGATCGCGTCAGTCGCGCTGACTTGCCACGACGCGCCGATGCGCTGGTCCACGCGACCGGCGGCCGTGTCGAGCACGAGCACCGTCGAATTCGCGCCAGCGATGACATCCCCGCCTTCGACCTCGAGCACGAAGTCGTCGAGCGCCGCGCCTGGCGAAAGCTCGAGGTCGTAAGCGAAGCTCCCGTCGCGCCGTGAGAGCCTCACGTCGATCCCGGGAGCCACTTCGCGCAGCAGCACCCCCGCGTAGCCGCGCGCGTGACGCGCGGGATCGTTGCCGAGGATGAAGTGATGGAGCGTCGGCAGAGCCGACGCGCCCTCCACAAAGCGCGGCTTCGGGAAGCGCAGGACGAGCGGCGAGGGCCACGCATTCGTCCGCGGGTCGCGGCGCGGCCGCAGCACGAGCGCATCCTGCGTCACAGTCGCTTCGATCGCCCCTTCGCGGGCGAAGAAGAGCACGTCGTCCGCCCACTGCCCGCGGTTCTCGACGAAGCCTGTCAACGTCGTCACCGCTCCATTGGCGCCGGCGCCGGCGCCGGCGCCGAGCGCGGAACTCCCGAACGCCGCGACGAGCGCGACGAGGATGCCCACCATCTGAGCCATGTCGATTCCTCCCGATCCCGCGCGCCAACCGTTCCCGATCCCATGACGAAGGTCGTGCGAGTCGACCGTGAGAACACAGCCGCAGCTCGAGCCCTCTTCCCCAACGCCGAACTGAAGGTCCAGGACGCCACCGGTCATCACGTGGCTCTGCTCATCGGCTTCG
>JAEUIB010000368.1 GCA_016795255.1 Planctomycetota bacterium | reverse complement strand
GCCGACTTCGCGCGGCACGTGGTGGTGCTCGGTCTCGGAGCGGCGCTTCGAGACCTTGACGACGATCGCGGACAGCGCGAGTTCGAGCGCGCGTCGCGTCGGTTCGTCGTGTTCCTTGCGGATCGCGGCGACGAGTCCGCGCAACTCGCCGAGCACGTGCGCGTCGATCGCCGCGTACAGCACGTCGGCGCCGGCTCCGGACAGGCGAGAGAGTTGCTCCTGCGCCGCGCGCTCGGCGGCGAGGCGGGCGCGGGCTTCGAGATCGTCCCGACTGCGCTCGGGAAGCGGCTCGGTCCGCAGGCGCGCGATCGCGCAGGCCAAGGGATTCAGGTCGCTGCCGAGTCCGTTGCGTCCCGCGATCGCCGCCTCGAGCACGACGGTGCCGCCGCCGCAGAACGGGTCGAGGACCGTGTCGCCGGGGACCGAGAACGCGTCGATCAGCGCGGCGGCCGTTCCTGGATGCAGTCGGGCGGGCCACGCGTGGATGACGTGCGTCAGGTGGCGGCCTTCGCCTTCGGCCGCGCGCCACGCGCCGCCGAGGGCCGCCGCGGCGTCCGGGTCGCCATGCAGCGTGATCGGTCCGCGCCGCTGTTGAGCGGAGCGGCGCTGTTCCTTCGAGGTTCGTCGGTTTCGTGAGTGCATGGCGAGAGGGGCGAGCAGCATACCGGCGATCGGCGGGCACCGATACCGGCGCCGTGCCCCGGTGTCGAAGACGGCCGGAAACGCCTCGAAGTCCTTCGTGGGCGCTCGGTCACGGCATCGCCCGGCCTGCGATCGCTGCCGCCTCCGAAGTCGTCGCGGGCAAGGCTGCGCCGCGCGGACCGCGTCGATACGCTTGGCGCCCTCGGCCGCTCGCCCGGACCGGCCGGTCAGAGGCTGTGAACGAATCGGGGGCTGCCCCCGATTCGTTCACAGCCGAACGCACAAGATGCCCGAGGCGGCGGCAGCCGCCGTACTCACAGATGAACCGCGCTGGTTCAACGCGAATCATCTCTTGTGAATTCGGCGACTGCCGTCGCCGAGCAACACCTGGTGAGGCCGAGAACGTGAATCAATCGGATTGATTCACGTTCTCTCAAAATCGATCGCGACCGACTTCGACCGACCGCTGAGGACGATGCACCGCGTGGACGCAACTTCCGAACTCACACCCGCGACGCGCGCCTACATCGAGCGCGTCCCGCTCGAGCGCCGCAAGCAACTCGGCCAATTCTTCACACCGCGCTCGCTGCGCGAACGCCTGCTCGCCGGCATCGAGCTGCCGCCGCACGCACGCGTGATCGACCCGGCGTGCGGCACCGGCGAGTTCCTGCTCACGGCGCGCGAGCGCTTTCCCGACGCGACGCTGGTCGGCGTCGAGATCGACCCCGAGCTCGCGCAGATCGCGCGCGCGAACGTGCCGGACGCGGACATCCGGATCGGCGACGCGCTGCGGATGCCGCACCTCGGCACGTACGACGCCGTGATCGGCAACCCGCCGTACTTCGAGCTGAAGGCGAGCGACGTCCCCGCGTCGATGCGAGGCGTCGTCGCCGGTCGGCCGAACGTGTTCGCGCTGTTCGTCAAGCACGGGCTCGATCTGCTGGTCGACGGCGGCGTGATGGCGTTCGTGCTGCCGCCGTCGATGAACAACGGCGCGTACTTCAAAGCGCTGCGCGACGACGTCGCGACGCGCGGGCGCATCCTCGGGCTCGAGCTGCAGGACGCGCACGACCTGTTCGACGGCGCGACGCAGGCGACGATGCTGCTGCGCGTGCGCAAGGGCACGGCGGCCGCCGAGCGGCACGTGTTCCGCCGCGGTCCGTTCACGCTGTTCGTCGTCGATCCCGCGGAACTCGAGCGCAGCTTCGACGACGCCGTGACGCTGGCCGACCTCGGCTACGAAGTCCGCACCGGCTCGGTGGTGTGGAACCAGGCGCGCGCCGACCTGACGACCGAGCCGCACGGCGCGGTCCGCATGATCTGGTCGCACGACATCGCCGAGGACGGCCGCGTGCGGTTCGCGGACAAGCCCGGCAAGCCCGGATTCGTGCGGGGCCGGATGCCGTTGCTCGGCCCGGCGCTCGTCGTCAATCGGATCACCGGCGTCGGATCCCGAGCGCGCCTGCGCGTCGCGGTCGTGCCTCCGGGAGTGCCGTTCGTCGCCGAGAACCACGTCAACGTCGTGCTTCCGCAGAGCGGCACGAGGCACGATCGCGTCGTCGCCGTCGCGACCGCGCTGCGGTCTCCGCACGCGCTGGCCGCCGCGCGCCGGCTGACCGGCAACACGCAGATCAGCGCGACCGAGCTGAAGCACTTGATCCCGCTCGCGCGTCGCGACCTCGAGTCGAGTCCGGCGCCGGCTCCGACCGTGTACGGGCAGTGGGAGTGACGGGACGGCGCGGCGCGGCGCGCGCACATCGTCAATCGTGAGGCTCGAGCAGTTCGTCGGCCGAGACGAGCGTCGGCGCGATCAATTGGAGCTCGATCGGCAACGTCATCGCCTGACCGTCGCGCCGCAAGTGGAGCTGGACGACCTCACCGGGCGCCTTCATGTCGAGGATGCGGTAGATGTCGTCGTAGACGCGGACCGGTCGGTCGTCGATGCCGACGATCACGTCCCCGGTCATCTCGTAGCGACGGGTCTTCGGGTTGTACGACTGCCGCAATCCCGCTTTCGCCGCGACCGTGCCCGGCAGGACATGCCCGATCATCACGCCGTCGAACAGATCGGTGCGCTCGGTGACCACGCGGACGCCGATGCCGGCGCGCGTCGGGACGCCGAACTTCAGCAGGTTCGGCACGATGCGCTGCACGGTGACGGCGGGGATCGCGAACGAGATGCCGAGTCCTTGATTCGTGTTCGACAGCACCGCGGTCGTCACGCCGATCAGGCAACCGGCGGCGTCCAGCAACGGGCCGCCGGAGTTGCCGGGATGGATCGTCGCGTCGGTCTGGATGACGCCTTGGATCACGCGGCCGTTCTGCGAGTGGATGGTGCGGCCGAGCGCCGACACGATGCCTTCGGTCAGCGTGCTCGACAGCCCGAACGGATTGCCGATCGAGTAGACGCGTTCGCCGACGCGCAGCTCGGTCGAACGCGCGGTCGCGATCGGATGCAGCGCGTCCGCCGGCGCGTCGATCTTCAGCACCGCGAGGTCCTTGTCCTCGTCGACGCCGACGACGGTCGCGTTCCAATCGCGAAGGTCGAACAGTCGCACCTGCAGTCGGTACGCGCCCTGGACGACGTGCCAATTCGTGACGACGTGTCCCTCGGTGTCGAACACGAAGCCCGACCCGCTCTGCCACGCGAACAGGTCCTCGATCTCCGCGTCGTCGAGGCTGATCGGCGGCGTGCCAGCCGGAGTCGGCAGGCGCAGCGGACGCGTGCCGCGCGCCCATTGCGATTGCAGCTCGTGTGTGACCGAGGCGACGAGGTCGTCGGTCACGGTCCAGTTCGCGCGCTTCAGCAGCGACTCGATGGCGTCCCGCTCGAGCCGGCCGTTCGCGACGAACGCGACCGACGGGGCGACGCGATCGAACACCTCGGAGGCGTCGATCCGATCGCCTCGATCGGAGTCGGAAACGCGGCGGTCCCACCACGAGCCGATCCGGTGCGAGCCGGGAGACAACAGGGTCCCGGTGATGAAGCCCGCCATGGCGACGATCAACACCAGCGACCACGACGGCGCGATGCGGTTCATGTCGACTCGAACCCCTGGATTGGGGGTGCCCCGGGGGGAGGTTACCAGCCGGTCGGGGAACTCCGCCGGGCAATCAAGCGAGCGGGGGCGGGCACGGCGCGCCTCTCAGAGGCCGGGAAGAAATTGGGGGCCGCCCCCGCCCATTCACCAGGCTTCACGGCCGAACCCACAAGTTGTCCGAGGCGGCGGCAGCCGCCGTACTCACAGATGAATCGCGTCAGTCCAACGCGGATCATCATTGGATTCGGCGACTGCCGTCGCCGAGCAACACCTGGTGAGGCCGAGAACGCGAATCAATCGGATTGATTCACGTTC
>JAEUIB010000356.1 GCA_016795255.1 Planctomycetota bacterium | reverse complement strand
ACGGGCGAACTACGTTGGCGACCGTCGCCATTTCGAGCCCGGATCGACAAGACTCGGCGACCATCCACAAGAAGTTGATCCGCGTCGAAGGAGCTCACGAAGCTGTCGAAGCGGTCGGTCGGCCGGGGTCGAGTACCGAGTCGAGGAGACACTGGGACGACGAATACGCCGACTCGGACTCTCGCGAGCTCTGGAACCGATCGCAGCTCGTCGACGTCACGGATGACGCGACTGGGGCGACGGTGACCCGGACGCATTCATCGAAGATCATCCTGCGCTTCGTCGCCGAGTGAGCCGGGCCCGGCCCCGGCGGCCTCCCTGGCCTTTCCGGGGCCAAAACGCCGCATCGACGCTTCCGGTCGCCCGGGCTAGACTTCCGCGCTTCCCAGGAGGTCCCTCATGTCGTCCGAGTACCGCGGCGTCGACTTCTACGCCATCGATGATCTGCTGACCGAAGAACAGCGCCTGGTGCGCGACACCGTGCGCGACTTCGTGTCGGAACAGGTCTGCCCGATCATCGCCGAGCACGCCCGCGCCGGGACGTTCCCGCACGACCTCACTCCCAAGATGGGTGAGCTCAACGTCTTCGGTGCGAACCTGCCCGAGGAGTACGGGTGCGCCGGGCTCGACAACATCGCGTACGGCCTGATCATGCAAGAGCTCGAGCGCGGCGATTCCGGCGTGCGCTCGTTCGCGTCGGTCCAAGGCTCGTTGGTCATGTACCCGATCTTCAAGTACGGGACCGAAGCGCAGAAGCGCAAGTGGCTGCCGGCGCTCGCGAAGGGCGAGAAGATCGGCTGCTTCGGCCTGACGGAACCCGACCACGGCTCGGACCCGGGCGGCATGGAAACGCGCGCGACGCGCAAGGGCGGCGGCTGGATCGTCCACGGCAACAAGATGTGGATCACGAACGGCACGCTCGCCGACGTCGCGGTCGTCTGGGCGCAGACCGAGGAAGGCATCCAAGGCTTCCTGCTCGAGAAGGGCATGAAGGGATTCTCGGCGCCCGAGATGAAGGGAAAGCTCTCGCTGCGCGCATCGGTGACCTCCGAACTCGTGATGGACCACGTCGAAGTCCCCGACGAGAACCGCTTGCCGAACGTGAAGGGCCTGAAGGGTCCGCTCGGCTGTCTGACGCAAGCGCGCTACGGCATCGCGTGGGGCGCGGTCGGCGCGGCGCAGGGCGTGTTCGACGAAGCCGTCAACTACGCGAAGTCGCGTACGCAGTTCGGCAAGCCGATCGCGGGCTTCCAGCTCAACCAGCGCAAGTTCGCCGACATGGTCACGGAGATCACGAAGGCGCAGTTGGTCGTGTGGCGCCTCGGCAAGCTGAAGGACGAAGGCAAGATGACGCCGCAGCAGGTGTCGCTCGCCAAGCGCAACAACGTCAAGATCGCGCTCGACGCGGCGCGCACGTGCCGCGAGATCCTCGGCGCGAACGGCATCCTCGACGAGTACACGGCGATGCGCCACGCCGCCAACCTCGAGTCGGTTCACACGTACGAAGGCACCTACGAGATCCACACGCTCGTGCTCGGCGCGGCCGTCACGGGCATCGACGCATATCGGTGAGCCCCGTTTGAACGCACGCCTAGTCGCCATCGCAGCCGCCCTCGCCTTCGCGCCCGGCTGCGCGTACGTCCAGGACCGCGGCCTCGACCTCGCCCAGGTCGTCGACGTGTCGATGGGCGTTTCCGAAGGCTTCGAGGCCAACTTGCGCGCGACCAAGGCGCTGCAGGTCGGCTTCGGCGGCTATCGCGGCATCGCGTGGTTCGGGCTGAAGGACGGCGTGCTCGACCTGTGGCAGGAAGAGCGCACCGAGCTCGGCATCGGCCCGCTGTACGTCCACGAGGTGTTCCGTACGGACGGGCACCGACTGCTCGACATCCAGCACCCGTTGTTCGGCGATCCCGGCTGGCGCGACGCCAGCTTCGACCTGTCGCACCTGACCGATCGTGGCCTGTTCGACCTCGGATTCACCGTCAACGTGATCTTCCTCGGCGTCGACGTCGCCGCGAGCCCGGCCGAGCTCGTCGACTTCGTCACCGGACTCGCGACGTTCGACGTCCTCGAGGACGACGTGTATTCGCCGACGACGCGCGCGCTCGAGCAGCGCCTGTCCGGCGAGAACGCGCGCGTGCGGTCCGCGGCGGCGCGAGCTCTGCGGTTGCGGTACGGCGAGGACTTCGGATACGCGCAGTACACGGCTCCCGATCAGATGCCGGCATGGCAGATCCTCGCGATCCGCCGCTGGCGAGAGTTCCTCGAGGGTGAGACGACGCCGACCGCGGAGCCCGCTGCCGATGCGGCCAAAACTGCAGTGACGGCGGAGCCGGCGGAAGTCGCGGAGCCCGCAGCGGTCTCGGCTTCCCCCAACTGACGGCGCGCGCATTCGAGCGCCCGTCGCGAACCGGAGGGTGCGTCATGCAGCTCGAATCCCGCGGCCCGATCACGATCCTGCGCATGAACGAGGGCAAGGCGAACGCCATGAACCCGGCGTTCATCCATGCGCTCGATCACGCATTGAACGACGTCGAACAGCGCGCACCGAAAGCGCTCGTGCTGACCGGTGACGGTCGGCACTTCTGCGCGGGCCTCGATCTCGCGACGTTGAACGCCGCCGAACCGGCCGAGATGACGCGATTCCTCGAGGTCTTCGAGCGCGTGATGATGCGCGTGTTCCTGATGCCGAGACCCGTCGTCGCCGCGGTGAACGGCAACGCGATCGCGGGAGGCTGCATCCTCGCCGCAGCCGCCGACCACCGCGTCGCGGCGCAGGGCGAGTACCGCGTCGGCGTCAACGAAGCGCGCATCGGCGTGTCGTTCCCGTCGGCGGCGCTCGAGATCCCGCGCGCGCAGCTCGCGCCGGCGTCGTTCCGCAAGGCGGTGCTCGAAGGCGACCTGATGAGTCCGCACGAGGCCCTGGCGCTCGGCTTGCTCGACGAACTCGTGCCGCTCGAGCGACTGCTCGACGTCGCGATCGAACGCGCGACGAAACTGACGCGCGCACCGACGGCCGCGTTCGCGCAAGTGAAGCGCGAGATGCGGGCGCCCTACGCGGAGCGCGTCGAAGCGCACGGCGAAGAGAGCCGCGGCGCGTTCCAAGAGCTGTGGTATTCCGACGAGGCCGTGCGATCGCGCGCCGAGGTGCTGGGGAAGAAGGCCTGACCGGAGTCGTCGCGCGACGGGATGGATCGAAGGGGACGATGCGGATGACCGAGACACGCTGGACGAAGATCGGCACGTTCACGACGCAGATCGAGGCCGACGAGTTCCTCGCGATCCTCGTCGCCGCGCAGATCCCGTATTCGCAATCCGGCGTGCTCGGTCCACACCGCACGGGATCGATCGAGTTCCACGTGCCGAACGACTTCGTCGACGCGGCGCAGGCCGCGTTCGCAGAGGCGCGCGATCGACCGCGTCGAGCCGCAGTGCGGGCGACACCAGCGAACGCGGTCGAGGCCGCGGAGCAGAGCGAACTCGACGCGCGCATCGATCGCGAACGAAGTCGTCGACGGAACTTCGCCCGCGCGAGCATCGCCATGCTCGCGATCGTCTGCGTCGGCGGAGGCGCTCAGATCGTCAGGCGACCGGAGCCATCGATCCCGATCGGTGTCGTTCTCTTCGCTGTTGGAGCTGCCCTGATCATGGCGCTCATCGCGTCGTTCCGGCGCGCGCGCGAGTCGTGAATCGAAGCGAGCACGTCCCACCGATGACGTGTCACCACCACCCGGAGGGATTGCATGAAACCGCTCATCGAGATGATCTACGCGGCTCGGAAGGAATGGGGCGCCGAGGAGTCGGACAAGTCGAACCACGCCCGCCAGGTGATCGCGAAGGTCGTCCAGGATCGATTCCCGAGAATCGATCCGGAGCTGGCGCAACGCAAGAACGGTGAATCGAAGTTCCAGCTCCGTGTGAACGCGGACACCAAGGAAAAGGCGGTTCCGTACGCGGCACTGATTCCGCCAGACCAAGACTTGTTCGGACAGTACGGCGGCATGAGCTTCGTGCTGTTCCCGGCCAGTGAGTATGGCGCGCCCGCGCTGATCTCGATGGTCGTCGGCACGCACGGGCTCGCGCCCGACGAAGCGATCCTCGGTCGGCCAGGACACGCACGGAAATGCGCGGCGATCACCGCATGGCTCAATGCGCGGCTTCCGGGATCCGCATGGGCGAAGCGCGATCCGGTGCGGGTCGACATCGACTTGCCGAAGGCCACGAAGTCCGCCCTGAGCCCGTGGGCGGGAGCGACGGGCCAGTATGGAAAAGTGATCTACTCGACGTTCGCACCGCCGACGAAGCGCACGCCGGAGACCGACCGCGTCGTCGAG
>JAEUIB010000318.1 GCA_016795255.1 Planctomycetota bacterium | reverse complement strand
ACCCACGACGATCGCTTGCTCGCCGAAATGGAGGTCGCACGACGGGCGCGGCAGTACGTCGTCGACGGGCTTGCCGTCGATCGACACGCGAAGCTGCGTCATCGCCGGTGCTCGCGTCCGTGCGGCGAAGCTCGCGATCCGCGAACGGATCTCGCCGTGGAGGCGCAAGCTCTCCGACGCCGCGCCGGTCGCCGCGGCGCCGCCGTCGAGCAGCGCCGCATCCACGTCGTCGCCGACGCCGAACGTGAACACGCGGGCGCCCCGTTCGCCCGCCCGCGCCGCCGCGCCGACGATCGCCTCGGGACGCTGTTCGCCGATCGTCGGAATGCCGTCGGTCAGCGCGACGACGAGCGGGCTCCGTCCTGGCTCGGTCGGCGTCGCGCACGCCTCGACGATCGCGTCACCGAGCGCAGTCCCGCCGTCGTCGCGCGCGGCGTCGACGAACGCACGCAGCGCGGCGAGATGCTCGGGCGTCGCGCGCGCGAGATCGCCGCTGCGCGTGAGGACGTCGGAGAACGTGACGACGCGCGCCCGATCGCGGCTGCCGAGCGTGTCCAACACGGCGTGCGCTGCCGCCTTCGCTTGTTCGATCTTCTCGCCGCGCATGCTGCCGGAAACGTCGATGAGCACCGTGACGTCGCGCGGGATCACCGCCGCAGCGCTCAGCGGCGGCGGGGTGACGATCGCGGCGAAGTACGGATCGCCGGAAGTCGGCCGGAACACGCGCAGCCGCACGCTCGGAAGTTCCGAGCCGACGCCGATCGTGATCGACACGTCGCGGTTCAGCGTGACGCCGGTGCGTTCGAACGACGCGCGGGCCCGATGCGCGTCGACGAGCGTCGTCGACGTTCCTTCGAGGTCGCAGTCGATCGCGTGGATCGTCGCCGACGACGTCGCGTCGAGCTGCAGCGTGAAGTCGTGCGTCGTCGTGCTCGGCGTCGAGGAGTCCGCGAGCGGGTGGACGTAGCGGAAGACTCCGTCCCGCAGCGGTACGACGTCGATCCACGTCAGTTCGACCACCGTGGGCACGTTCGGCGCGACGGGGAACACCGACAAACGGAACTTCGCACGATCGAGCTGCTCGAGCAACGCGGGGTCGATCGCACGCTCCACGAGCTTTCGATACGTGCGGCGCGCGGTCCGGCGATCGGCGAGAACGCCTTCCATGCGCTGTCCCGCGACCTCGAGCGTCAGTCCGACCATCGCCGCGGACTCGGGCACCGGGAACGTGTAGATCGCTTCGAGCGTGCGGGCATTCGGGTTCACGAACGTCTGACGCACCGTCGTGCGCGCCAGTCCGTCGTCGAACGCGATCGTGACGCGCTGCGACTGGACCGCGATCGGAGGACTGCCGTCGCTCGGAACCAGCACGCCCGAACCCTGCGCGGCCGCGACGAACGACAGAACACCGAACGCCGAGATCAGCGCGCGTCGGACGCATCGCATGGTCGCTCCCCGAGCCCGTCGCGGGCTCACCGCCCACGCGAGTCGAGGATGTGCGATCGTCGCGAGCGAGCCTCACCAACGGCGCGACGGTCGTCGGGTTCGCCCGGTCCGCCCAGTCCGAGAGATTTCGTCGAAACGCCTCGTGAACGAGATCGTGCGCGCCGATCCCCGGGAACGGCTCCGTCAGTGCTCTTGGAACTGCAGGCGCACGAGAGCCGCGTAGAGGCCGTTTTTGCGCAACAGCTCGTCGTGCGTGCCTTGCTCGCGCACCTTGCCCTTGTGCAGCACGAGGATGCGGTCGGCGCGTCGGACCGTCGACAAGCGGTGCGCGATCACGATCGACGTGCGGCCCTCGAGCAGCTTCGGGATCGCGGCCTGGATCGTCGCTTCGGTCGTCGGATCGACGTTCGCCGTCGCCTCGTCGAGGATCAGGATCGCCGGGTCCTTCGCCAGCGCGCGGACGAACGCGAGCAGTTGGCGCTCGCCGGCCGACAGGTTCTGGCCGCGCTCCGCGAGCACTTGGTCGTAGCCGCCCGGGAAGCGCTGGATGAAGCGATCGGCGTCGATCGCGCGCGCCGCCGCGCGGGCCTTGTCCTCGCCGACGCGGTCCGACAGCCGCAGGTTGTCCATCACGCTGCCGGTGAACAGGAACACGTCCTGCGGCACGTACGCGATCAGGTCGCGCAGATGCGCGCGCGGCAGGTCCTTCACGTCGACGCCGTCGACGAGCACGCGGCCCGCCGTCGGTTCGTAGAACCGCGCGAGCAGCGCCGCGATCGTCGTCTTGCCGCCGCCGGTCGCGCCGACCAGCGCGAGCGTTTCGCCCGGCTTCACGTCGAACGAGATGTCCTCGAGCACGGGCCGGCCGTCGACGTACGCGAAGTCCACGTGCTCGAAGCGGACGCCGCCGCGCGCGGGCTCGAGCTTCGTGCGGCCGGCGTCGCGGTCCTCCTCGATGTCGAACAGTCCGAAGATGCGTTCGGCCGACGCCATCGCGGATTGCAGCACGTTGTAACGCTCGGCCAACTCGCGCAGCGGTTCGAAGATGAAGTTGAGGTAGTACCAGAACTGCACGAACTCGCCGAAGCGCAGGCGTTCGCCGGCGATCTCGATGCCGCCGATCCACAGCGTCCCGGCCTGCGTGCCGAGGCCGATCAGGTCGACGACGGGGAAGAACAGCGCGAAGTAGAAGATCGTCCGGACGTGGGCGCGGAAGTGCTCGGCGTTGCGTTCGCCGAAGATCCGCATCGCCTTGTCCTCGCGCGAGAACGCCTGCAGCACGCGCATGCCGGAGATCGTCTCGCCGAGGTAGGACGTCACGCGCGCGATCGCGGTCCGCGTCGCGCGGTACGACTGCCGCGCGCGGACGCGGAAGTACGCCGACGCCAGCGCGAGCACCGGGATCGTCGCCAGCGCGAGCAGCGCCAGCTTGACGTTGACGAGGAACAACACGGCGAGCATCGCGACGATCTTCACGACGTCGCCGACCAGCGTGACGATGCCGGACGTGAACAGTTCGTTCAGCGTCTCGACGTCCGACGTCACGCGCGTCACCAAGCGCCCGGTCGGCGTGTGGTCGTACGTCTTGATCGGGACGCGCTGCAAGTGCGCGAACAGTTTGCGTCGCACGTCGTGCAGCACGTTCTGACCGGCGTGCGTCAGCACCATCGTCTGCACGTAGCGCGCGAACAGCGTCGA
>JAEUIB010000296.1 GCA_016795255.1 Planctomycetota bacterium | reverse complement strand
TCGGGATGCCGATCCAGCTCCCGTCGTTGCCGAGGGCGATCGCATCGCGGCCGTCGGCGATCTCGGTGATCGGGCCGGGTGCTCCGATCATCGGCTGGCCTTCCTTCAACAGGGCTTGCTGAGCGGTGAGTTGGCCGCTGCCGCTGACGGTGGCGCGGGCGAGGACCGGGTCGCTGCCCGATGGGACCGTCGGATCGTCGATGCGGCCGACGACGAGCAACTGCCCGTTCGCCGCGGCCGCGGCGTGCCGAGGATCGATCCACGTGCTGCCAACGCCGAAGCCGGGGCCGTTCGCGGCGGCTCCTTCGAGGATCACCGGAACGAGGTTGCGAAACAGGCCGACGCCCGCGCTCACGCCGTCGAGCTGGTAGCGCGCGTAGACCTGCGCGGCGTTGCCGAGTTCGCATTGCGACGCGTCGATCGTCGACAGCACCGCGCCGTTCGGAGCGGGCAACCCTTGGCCTTCGAGCGCGACGACGACTCCGTCGCGCCACAACGCCCGCGTGAGGACGCCAGCGCCGCCGTCGTCGACGAGCAACTCGACGAGCGCCGCGATCGACCCGGACTCGTGGACGTCGACGTGGAGGACGTTCGCCAACGTCGCGCCGTCGGCGAGCGGCATGCCTTCGGCGAGCACGACCTCCGCCGGAGCGACGACGGTGGGCTCTTGCGCGAGTGTGACTCCGACTCCGCACAGCGGCGCGAGCGCGATCAGACACGGGACGAAACGCATGGTTCTTCCTCCGTTTGCAAAGTGGGCAAAGGACGAGTCAGGACGGGGCGGGACGAGGCTCGACGCGCGAGGACGGGTGAGGGCGGACGAAGCCGGACGACGACGAGGGGCGTGCCCGACGAGTGCGCCATCGAGGACGACCAAAACCGCGAGCGCGCGTCCGGGTGGCGCTCCGTTTCGAACTCGACGGCGAATGCGAACGCGCACGAACGGGGACAGACCCCTTCGCCGTCGCGTCGCGAATCGGTAGGCATGACCGGATGGAGCCTCGCGACCCCCTGTTCTCCCCGGACGTCGATGCCGCGCTCGACGCGTTGCCCGCCGACGTCAGCGAGCTCGTCGCGCTCGATCGGTTGCGGCGGCAGTTCGGGCCGGAGCTCGCGCGGCGCGCCGTCGAGCAGCGCGTGCTGCGGCCCCGCGCGGCGCGCAAGTCGCCGAGCGGCGCATTGCATTGGTTGACGCGCAAGGGACTCGAACAAGCCACGCACGAGTCGGTCGCGCGGTGGCGCGCCGCGCGATTCGTCGCGCGCGCGCCGGGTCGCGTCGTGTTCGACGCGACGTGCGGACTCGGCGCCGACGCGCTCGCGCTCGCCTCCGCCGGACTCCGCGTCGTCGCCGGAGAGCGCGACCGCGACGTCGTGCCGTACGCCGCCGCGAACGCGCGTCGCGCCGGCAGCTCCGTGCTCGTGGTCCGCGCCGATGCGACGCGACCCCCGCTGAACGCCCCTGAGCGCGTCGCGCTGTTCGACCCCGATCGCCGCAGCGATGGCGAGCGACTCACCGACCCCGCGACGTGGTCGCCGTCGTGGTCGAGTCTGCTCGCCGTCTCGGCGGAGTTCGCGGGCGCCTGCATCAAGCTCGCGCCTGGATTCGATCGCGTGCGCAACGCCGCGCCCGACGACGAGGGCCCCGCGCTCGAGCGGGCCGCGTGGTCGATCGTCTCGCATCGCGGCGAGCTCGTGGAGACGACGTTGTGGCGCGGGTTGCTCGCGCCGCGAGCCGAGCTCGAAGCCGTCGTCATCGACGCTCGCGGCGAGGCGCATGCGTTCGTCGCGGAGCCCGGCCGTCCCGAAGCGCTCGACGACGACGCGGCGCGTGCCGCGCGATTCGTCGTCGAGCCCGACGTCGCGCTGCTGCAAGCCGACCTGCTCGGCACGTTCGCGCGGGAGTACGGAGCGCGGGCGCTGCATGCCGACAGCGGCTTCCGGGGCGCCGACGCGGCGATCGAGTCGCCGTTCGCGCGCAGCTTCCGCGTGCTCGGCGTCGTCAGCGCCGACGCGAAGCAGGTCCGCGCGCTGCTGCGCGAGCACGACGTCGGACCCGTGACCGTCAAGAAGCGAGGCCATCCGACGCCTGCCGACGCACTCGCGAAGCAATTCGCGGGTTCCGGCTCGCGGCACGGGCTCGTGATCGTCGCGCGCCTCGAGCGCGGACACGTCGCCTATCTCGTCGAGAGCGTGCCGCCCCGATAACCTCGCCGCGTTCGCTCACGCTCCCTCCAACCCGATCTCGAGGAGTTCGTCCGTGCTGTTGCAAACCACCCCGACTGCAACCGAATCGAATCCGCCCGCATCCGCGCTCGACCCCGGCTTCTTCGATCCGGACGTCCTGCGCGCGAAGATCTCGACGTGGATCGACGTCGCCGTGCCCGCGATCGCCGACTACGGCATGAAGTGCCTGTTCGCGATCATCATCTTGATCGGTGGCCGCTTCGCCGCGCGCTTCGCGTCCCGCCTCGTCCGTGGCGGCATGGAGCGCGCGAAGATGGACCTCGAGCTCGCCGGCTTCGCCGGATCGATGGTCCACGCGGCGATCATGGCGTTCGCGATCATCGCCGCGATCGACAAGGTCGGCGTGCCGACGACGTCGTTCGTCGCGGTGCTCGGCGCGGCCGGTCTCGCGGTCGGCTTCGCTCTGCAAGGTTCGCTGTCGAACTTCGCCGCCGGCGTGATGATCCTCGTGTTCCGGCCGTTCAAGGTCGGCGACGCGATCGAAGCGGCCGGCGTGTCCGGCGTCGTGCGCGACATCGACCTGTTCACGTGCGTGCTGACGACCGCGGACAACCAGAAGATCATCGTGCCGAACTCGGCGATCACGAGCGCGGTGATCATCAACGCGTCGGCGAACGCGATGCGTCGCGCGCAGATCGTCGTCGGCGTCGGCTACCAGGACGACCTCGACAAGGTCGCAAGCGTGCTGCACGACGTCCTCGCGTCGAACCCGCGCGTGCTGAAAGACCCGGCGCCCGGCGTCAACGTCAGCAAGCTCGCCGATTCCGCCGTCGAGTTCACGGTGCATGCGTGGACGAAGCGCGAGGACTTCGGAACGATCGGGTTCGAACTCACGAAGGCGATCAAGCAGCGCTTCGACCGCGAGGGCATCTCGATCCCGTTCCCGCAGCGCGAGGTGCGCATGATCCAGACGAAGGCGGGGTGACCGCGCAGCAGGGAATTCCGAACTTCGTCCTTCGGAGCGAAGCCGAACCCCCCTGAGCAGAGCGTGTTCGGTTGAGTGCGTTCGAATCGGCAGGTGACCCAGCTCCGCGTCCCGAGGTTCCGCTTCGGCTCGCGAGTGGCCAGAGGTCAGCGTGCTTGACACGAAGCGCTGTCGGTGAGACCGTCCGGCGTCCTGGGCCGAGTCGCCCCACGTCGGGAATCGTGGGACACTCGTCCTTTACCGGGGGATGTCATGGACCATCGCGCTCGAAGTGAACGTGCCATTCGTCGGGTCGTGTTCTTCTCGTTCACGGTCTGCGGCGTGGCTCTGGGTTCGAGTCCGCGCGACGCCATCGCGGCGCCGATCGCGGGGAAGACCGAGCTGGTGTCGTGTGGCGTCGGAGAGGGCGACGGGATCAGCGTTGCTGCGAGTCTTTCGGCCAACGGACGCTTCATCGCGTTCGAATCGGCCGCGAGCAACCTGGTGGCCGGCGACAGCAACGGCAAGACCGACATCTTCGTGCACGATCGAAAAACGAACCGGACCCTGGGGCGCGTGTCGGTCGATTCCGCGGGGAACCAGGCAAGCGGCGCCTGCGCAGCGCCGTCGATCTCCGCAAGTGGCCGATTCGTAGCCTTCGATTCGAGCGCGACCAATCTCGTCGGGGGGGACGGCAACGGGAGTCGCGACGTGTTTGTCCATGACCGCAAGACCCGCCAGACGACGCGTGTGTCCGTGGACACGGGCGGGGGCGAGGGCAACGGCGACAGCTCGTCCGCCGCGATCTCGGCGGACGGGAGGTACGTCGTCTTCAGTTCGGACGCGACTGATCTCGTCCCCGGCGACGTCAATGGCACGCGTGACGTCTTCGTCCACGATCGCAAGACCGGTGAGACGAAGCGTGTGTCGGTCGATTCCGCAGGCGTGGAGGGCAACGACAGTTCGGACGTCGCAACTTGCTCCGCAAGCGGTCGGTTCGTCGCGTTTCGTTCGGCGGCGAGCAACCTCGTGAGCGGCGATGGCAACGCGAAGAACGACATCTTCGTTCACGACTTGAAGCTGGCGCAGACGACGCGCGTCTCGATCGACTCCGCAGGAGCCGAGTGCAATGGCCACAGCCTCGCGGCGGCGATCTCGGCGACCGGTCGCTACGTCGTCTTCGATTCCTTCGCGACCAACCTCGTCGCGGCCGACGTCAACGGGAAGCGCGACGTCTTCGTGCACGACCGACTGTTGGGTACGACGACCCGGGAATCGATGGGGGACGCAGGGAACGAGGCCGACGAGCAAAGCCATTCCGCGCGCATCTCCTTGAATGGACGGTTCGTCGTGTTCGGCTCGTCGGCGACCAACTTGGTCGAAGGCGACACGAACGCAGTGCGTGACGTCTACGTACGTGACCGGAAAACGGCGCGCACGACCCGCATGTCGATCGCCACTTCCGGTGACGAGTCCGACAGCCACGGAGATCACCCTGTGATGTCGGCGAACGGTCGCTACGTCGCGTTCGACTCCTTCGGGAGCACGTTTGCGCCAAATGACGCGAACGGCCAAAGCGACGTGTTCTTGCGCGATCGGCTGAAGAACATCACTACACGAGTGTCGATGTCGGCGCCGGGGACGATCGGGAACGTCGAGAGCGCCGAACCTACGATGTCCGCCGCGGGTAGGTACGTGGCGTTCACGTCGCGAGCGAGCAATCTCGTACCCGCGGACACGAATGACGTGGAAGACATCTTCGTGCGCGATCGCCGCACCGGAGAAACCACCAGGATCTCGGTGTCCTCGACCGGAGCGCAGAGCAACGGAGCGAGCGTGTTTCCATCGATGTCGGCGAACGGCAGGTACGTCTCGTTCCATTCGTGGGCGAACAATCTCGTGGACGGCGATGCGAACGGCGTGGCCGATGTATTCGTCCACGACCGAACCAGCGGTCTCACGATACGCGTTTCCGTCGATTCGCTCGGAACCGAGGCGGACCTGGGCGGATCGCACTCGGCGATCTCGGCGAACGGCCGCTACGTTGTGTTCGAGTCGAGCGCGAGCAACCTCGTCGCAGGCATCACCGACGCTCTTGGTCAGTTGGACGTCTTCGTTCACGACCTCAAGAAGCGGGAGACGACCCGTGTGTCGATGAATGGTGCGGGCTTCCCGCCGAACGGTCATTGCGGCAGGCCGTCGATCTCCGCGAATGGGCGATGCGTCGCGTTCCAATCAGGAGCGACGAATCTCGATCCGGCCGACTCGAACGGCGTGGACGACGTCTTCGTCCACGATCGCAAGGCCGGCTGGACGAGACGAGTCTCGATACGATCCGATGGAGCGGAACAGACCGAGCACGCGTTCATCCCGACGATCTCGGCAAGCGGCCGTCACATCTCGTTCCACTCGCTCGGCAGCTTCGTCGGCGACGACACCAACGGTAGCTACGATGTCTTCGTCCACGACCTGAAGGCGGAGACGACGACAAGGGCGTCGGTCGCCTCCGATGGAACCGAGGCGAACAGCGATAGTTTCGAGAACAGTCTCTCGGCGAACGGCCGCTATGTCGCCTTCTACTCTTTCGCGGACAATCTCACGAACGATGACTCGGGAGATCATCCGGACGTCTTCGTCCATGATCGAAAGACGGGAAAGACATTCCGAGTCTCGACGGCCTCCTCGGGAGCCGAAGCGAACGGTGACAGCTCCCAAATCAAGCTCTCCGGGAACGGTCGTTTCGCCGCATTCGCGTCGACGGCGACGAACCTGTCGTCGATCGACACGAACGATGCGTGGGACGTATTCGTACGAATCGTGAAGTGAGCGAAGCACCTGCCAGCGGCACGCTCGATTCGGGGCGGCACAGGACGATTCGAAAGGGAGTTGTGCGATGAGAAATCATTCGAAGGTCCGCGATCCGTTCGGGGTTCGAGCGATCCGAGTCGTGAGCGTGATCCTCGCACACGTCGTAGTCGTGGCGCATGCGGGTGTTTCGGACGCCGCGCCGCAGCTCGGCACTACGCAGCGAGTGTCTGTGGGCATGGATGAGGGGGAGTCCTTCGCTCGGGAGCCGTCGATCTCGGCGAACGGTCGGTTCATCGCGTTCGAGTCAGCGGGCCTCGTGCCTAGTTCCGTCGGTGAAGACATTTTCGTCCATGACCGTCGATCGGGCATCACGACCCATGTGTCTGTCGATTCCGCTGGCATCGGCGGAAATCATGGCAGCGTGCTGCCGTCGATCTCCGCGAGCGGCCGGTACGTAGCGTTTGTCTCCTCGGCCAACAACCTCGTCGAAGGCGATACCAACGGGCTGCCCGACATCTTCGTGCACGACCGCAAGACGGGAACGACGAAGCGCGTGTCCGTCGACTCCTCGGGTGCCGAAGGGAATGGGGCGTGCCTTTCATGTGCGATCTCGGCCAATGGTCGATACGTAGCATTCGCCTCGTCGTCGACCGCCCTGACTCCGGTTCCTGTTCCTGCCGGGTTCATGCAGGTGTTCGTTCACGACATGAAGACCGGAGCGACCCGGCTCGTCTCGCGGGACTCGGACGGAATCGCCGGGAACGACGACAGCTTCGAACCCGCGATTTCCGCGGATGGCCGAGTCGTGGCGTTCAGGTCGGAAGCGACGAATCTCGGTTCGGGTGACACGAACGACTGTAGTGACGTTTTCGTACATCATCTCGAGACCGGAACGACGACCCGTGCTTCGGTCGATTCGATGGGGGATCAGGGGAATCAAGACAGCAGTCGGCCCGCTCTGTCCGCGAGCGGCCGTTTCGTGGCATTCAGGTCGTTCGCGAGCGACCTGGTCGCCGGAGACGGCAACAACGATAGTGATGTCTTCGTCCACGATCGCAAGACCGGCGAAACGACGAGGGTGTCCGTCAGCTCCAGTGGGGCGGAGGGCGTGGATGGACTTGCGGGCACACCGGGGATCACGGCGAGCGGCCGATACGTGGCATTCACGTCGAAAGCAGGGAATCTGGTCGCCGACGATGAGAACGGAGACAGCGACGTCTTCGTGCATGACCGGGTCAAGGGCGAGACGACACGGGTCTCACTCGGTTCCGATGGGAGTGAATCGGAAGGTCATTGTGAATCCGTGTCGATCTGCGCAACGGGGCGATTCGTGGCGTTCGAATCGGAAATGTCGAGCTTGGTGTTCGGTGATGACAATGGCTTCAAGGACGTCTTCTTGCACGACCGAATGAAAAAGACGACGGCTCTCGTGTCGTTGACGACGCCGGACACTCCAGGAAAGGACGATGGTTTCGAGCCAGCGCTCTCCGCGAACGGCCGCTTCGTGGCGTTCTGGTCCTTCGCGAGCAACTTGGTTCCGGACGACTCCAACGGATTCGGCGACGTCTTCGTGCGTGATCGGAAGACGGGTCGGACGACCCGCGTTTCCGTGGATCACACGGGCAAGGATGCGAGCAGCGTGAGTCTCCGTCCGGCGATCTCGACGAGTGGTCGTTTCGTCGCGTTCGAGTCGTTCGCGACCGACATCGTTCCTGGCGACGGCAACGCATCCGCCGACGTGTTCCTGCGTGATCTGAAGTCGGGTCAGTCGATGCGCGTGTCGGTGGATTCGGCAGGGGGCGAGGGGAACGGGAACAGCTTCGAGGCGGCGATGTCGTCGAGCGGCCGGGTCGTGGCGTTCAGTTCGACGTCGACCAACCTCGTGGTGGGGGACGGCAACGGTCAGTCGGACGTGTTCTTGCGCGACATGAAGTCGGGGAAGACGAGTCGGGTGTCGGTGGACTCGGCAGGGATCGAGGCCAATGAAGGCAGCTTCGCTCCGGCCGTGTCCTCGAGTGGTCGATTCGTCGCGTATTCGTCGCTGGCCGACAACTTGGTCGATGGAGACCTGAACGCGAAGCGCGATGTGTTCGTCCACGATCGGAAGACCCAACGGACGTCGCGGGTGTCGGTGGATTCGGCGGGCCTGGAGGGCGACGGAGATAGTTCCGAGCCCGCGGTGTCTTCGAACGGCCGGTTCGTGGCGTTCGTGTCGGAGTCGACGAACCTGGTTGCGGGCGACGTGAACGCGAGACGCGACGTGTTCGTGCATGACCGAACGACGGGCGAAACGACGCGAGTGTCGCTCGACTCGGCGGGGGTCGAGGGGAACGGCCATAGCTCGAGCCCGGCGGTGTCGTCGAGTGGCCGGTTCGTGGCGTTCGTGTCGGAGTCGACCAACTTGGTTCCGGGCGACGTGAACGCGAAGCGCGACGTGTTCGTCCACGATCGCAAGACCGGACAGACGAGGCGAGTGTCCGTCGATCCGACCGGGACCGACGCCGATGGTCACAGCGGTGCGCCGGCGGTCTCGGCGAAGGGTCGGTTCACCGCATTCGAATCCGCTGCGACGAACCTGATTCCCGACGACGTGAATGGTGTCGTCGATGTCTTCGTCCACGACGCGAAGTAGGCGCGAAACGCCGAACAGCTCCGACGCAGCGGGGGGGCGCCGTGGCCGACGCGCTCGGCGAGTGCCCGCGAACGAGCTTCGGACGCGCCTGGGGATCTCGATCCCGTTCCCGCAGCGCGAGGTGCGCGTGATCCAGATGAAGGTGGGGTGACGTCGCGCGAGAAGAAACCCGACTTCGTCCTTCGGAACGAAGCCGAACGCCCCTGAGCGGAGTGTTCGGCTTCTACTTCCAACCAAAAGGACGACGATCATGCTTCCCACTCCCGCTTCGATCCTGCTTTCGCTCACGATCCCCGTTGTCGCGTTGGCCGAGGAGTTCCGCGCGAACGACCTCCTGGTTGCGGTCCACGGCGCGAACCGTCTGGCCTCGCTCCGACCGGCCACCGACGACGTCGGACTCGTCGAATCCGCGCCGAGTCTGACCAGCGCAGCGCCGCGCGCGCTGGCCTTCGGCCCTGATGGTCGGCTCTACGTGGCGTCCCCCGGGGCCGTCTGGGCGCTCGACGCAGTCGGGCTGGCGACGCTCGTCGTGAATGCCGGCTCGTCCGACATTCGAGGACTCGCCTTCGGCGATGGCGGCGACCTGCTCGTGCTGAGCGGCAACTTCGAGTTCCTGTACCGCTACCGGCGGACCGAAACCGGATTCGAGTTGGACAAGACGATCCCTCTCCCCGGAACCGACCACCGAGCTCTCAGCGTCTCCCCGGAAGGGACCATCTACATCGGCGCGCGCGGAACCATCCTCGAACTCGACGAAGCCGGGGATCTGATCCGGGCGATCCCCCTGCCGCACGTGGACGACTTGCCGTACGCGCTGACGTTCGGCCCAAACGGTCATCTGTACGCGGGCATGTACCTGGCGTACACCGCGGGAGGCACCGCGCTCGAAGACCGCGTGTACGAGATCATCGCGTCCGGGACCATTCTGAACGTGATCGGGATCGGCTCCGGTCTGAAGCGCGTGTCGGGCCTTGCGTTCGGCCCGGACGGCAAGCTCTACGCCTCGTCGTTCGAGGGCGATCGGATCCATGTGTACGACCCGGAGACGCTCGCCGAGCTCGACGAGATCGTGGTGGGCGGCTTCGACCGGCCCTACGGTTTGGCATTCGCTCCGCAACGCTTCAAGGGCAAGCTCTCGGGTGCGTTCACCGGCAGCGGTGACAAGATCCGCAATCTCAGTGAGAAGGTGGTCGTCAGCGTCGCGCCCGGTTCGAACTGCGTGATGATCGACTTCCCGCAACTCGCCGAGACGGACCAGGGCTTCGACGACGAGTTCATTCAAAACGCGCTCGTGTTCCGCGTGTTCGAATCGAAGCTCGACGACGTGCCGGCGAAGAAGCGAGTGCTGGGCGGTACGCAGATGGGCAACTTCCTGTCGGGAGTCGGATCGCTGTCGGTGATCGCGAGCGGCAAGACCGACGATCACGGGAACTACCGGATCAAGGCACTGAAGGGCGCTGTGGGTCGTCACGGCGCGAGCGGCGGCTGGAAGGCGACACTGAAGACGGGCATGCCGCTGAACATGGACTGATCGTTTCAGCAGCCGTCGCAGGCGATGATGCGAAGTGGACGGCGCACGACGAACGGGACCGGCCGCGACA
>JAEUIB010000253.1 GCA_016795255.1 Planctomycetota bacterium | reverse complement strand
GCGCGCACCGTCGTGCTGGCTGCCGGCCCCGCGGACCTGGAAGCGAGTCTGCGATTGATCGAGGACATCGCGCCGGCGCTGCGCGAACGCACCTCGGTCGCCGAAGCGATGCGCGCGGCGCGCGATCGCCTGGCGACCGAGGGTCGTTTCGATCATCCGTACTTCTGGGCTCAGCTCCAGGTCACCGGCGCCGACGACTGATCCGAGGCAGTGGTCGGCGCCGATCGCGAACGTCGCAGATCAGGGGCGGCGCGGCGGAGGCGGAGGCGGGTTGTTCGGATCGAACGGATCGACGTTCGGGACGGTCGACGTTCCACCGCTGCTCGCGCCACCCTTCTTCGTGCCGTAGCCGATGGTTTCGTCGAGCACCTGGAACGCGAAGTCCGGATCTTGACCGCTCGGATACATCGACGAGTCCGAGATCGTGGACGTATTCGGATTCGGATCGCCGCTGTCGAACGGCACGATCGCCGAGTCCACGATGAACCGCGCCGAGAACGCGGGAGGCCCGTAGCCGACGTAGAGGTCTGCGAACGCCGCCTCGTCGATCTCGAACCCTTCGTCGGAACCGTCGCAGACCAACGTCGAAACAGGGCCGGTCGATGCGTACTCGCCGACGCCGTCGACGTCGATCATGCGGAGTTCGAGGTAGAGGCGGTCGCCCTCCCGCGGCTGCCAGTCCGCCTCCACGGTGACGTCGAGCAACACCGGGGTCGACCAGGTCGCACCGGTCGCGATGGTCTCGTGATGGACGAGTTCCGGCGTCACGCTCGATTCGACCGGACGGATCCACGCCTTCACTTCCAGCACGTCGCGCGACGTCGAGGTCAGCGGCGCCTTGAGCGGGAGTTGGACGCGGACGCTCTGCGAGTAGTTGTAGAGCGACATGCGCGGCAAGTCGTCGTTCGGGATCTCGATCGGCAGGACGCGCAGATCGTTCTCCTCGATCCGCTGATTGCGCGCGATCTCCATCTTCGTCGTCGGCTGGCACAGGAAGGCGACGTCGAGATCCGCGTCCGCGTCGAGATCGGCGATGACGGGAGTCGCCGCGTTCGACGCGAAGCTCACGCCCCAGCCGGCGAGCGTGTACAGCTCGTACGCGCTCCAGCTGAAGCTCTCCGAGCTCGACGTCGTCGTCGAGACGTTCACCAGGATCACTTGGTCCCCGCTGAACCGGTGCGAGAGCAGGACCTCGGAATCGCCGTCCGCGTCCAAATCACCGGCTGCGACGTCGGCGACGTCGAGCGGTCCGATGACGATCCCGGTCTCGGTGACTCCGTTCCCGACGACGTGGATCGCCTGGTTCGACGTTCCGGTGACGTTCGTCACCCACGCCAATTGATCGGACGTTCGCCCCTTGTGCCGAACGCTCGTGATGCAGACGCCCGAGGCCGACGCCGACGAGAGCACCGAGTTGCTGGTGTCGATGACGGTCAGATCCGTCGCCGTCATCAGCGCGATGTCGCGGTCACCGCTGCCGTTCCAGTCGAGGACCTCCACGTCGAGGATGTCCGCGCCGTGCGTGCGGAGTACCGACGACGTCCAGGTGCCTCCCGAGCGGTAGAGCTTGTAGACGGTGCGCGAGTCGCTGCCCACGACGACGAACGCGTGATTGGCGATCGCCGTGCCGCTGACGGGGCCGCGGATGAACTTCCCCCCGGTCAATGGGCTTCCGAGGATCGTCGTCGGTTCGATCTGGTCGTTCGTGCCGAGCGTCCACAGCGACACGCCGTGCGAACCGACGCTGAGGAACGCATCGGTCTTGTCCGCGCCGGCGCCCGGCCATGCGACGAGGTCGGTCGCCGTCCGCGTGCCGAGCGAGTGCAGGCTCTGGTAGACGTCCGGCGCTTGGGCGAACAGCACCTCCCCGCTTCCGGTGCTCGGATTCACGAGGAGCGCGACGAAGTCGGTGTGACGGTCGCCGTCGAAATCACCGACTGCGGCGCGGCGCCACGAGGTCGTCGAACTCGGGATGGTGGACGGAACCCCGTAGTCGTAGGTCGCCCAGTACAACTGGCGCGCGTGGACGGCTGGGGCGAGCGCGAACGCTGCCGTGGCGAGGATCGCGGGTACGCGACGTTTCATGAGTCGACTCTCCGGTTGGGCGCCTGCACCACGGGACGCGGGGGTCATCCGTGCGCAGGATCGCGAAGGCTCGGAACTCGGGGGGTGAGTCCCGTCGACGGGCGACATGTCCCGATGCGAACTCGTGGTCGGAGGAAAATCTCGAGTTCTCGACGATGGCGTTCCGCCAGCAGGCTTCCAACCGGACCGGGCTCGGTGATGCTCGCCGTGACGACCTTCGAGGTCCGTCAATGCGCGTGGACGAGCGTCGCGGCGTCGAAGACCGGGCCGTCGACGCAGCAACGGTCGTAGCGGAACCCCTGCGGGAACCGCTCGTCCTTGACCATGACCGCGCATGCGTTGCAGACGCCGTAACCGCACGCCATGAACGTCTCGAGCGAGAGCCGGCAGGGGGTGTTCGCCCGAGCGCTGACGGCTGCAACGGCCTCCATCATCGGGTCGGGGCCACAGCAAAGGACGTCGGCCGGACCTTCGGCCAGCGCTTGCTCGAGCAGTGCGGTCACGCGGCCCTTCGTGCCGAAGCTGCCGTCGTCGGTCGAGCACCGCACCTCGATCGGGAGCGCGGTGAAGCGGTCGAGGTCGTAGAGCATGTCGCGCGTCCTGCCGCCGAACAGCAGCAACGGCTTCTGCGACCCGACGTCGACGCGGCCGGCCAGCCACTCGCGGTACAGCACGAGGAACGGCGCGATGCCGACGCCGCCGGCGACGCCGATCGGTCGGCGGTCGGTCGGCAGCTTCGTGATGCCGTTGCCGACCGGACCGGCGACGTAGATCGTCGAGCCCGGCAAGGCGTCGGCGAGCCCGCCGGTGCCGCGGCCGACGCGCTTGATCAGGAAGTCCCACTCCCCCGGCCGAGCGTCGTAGACCGAGAACGGCCGCGGCAGGAACGGGAAGTTCGCGTCCTGCGGGATCGACAGCATCGCGAACTGGAACGGCTCGAGCGTCAGATGCGCCGGCACGGCGACCGTCAGTACGGCGGCGTCGGGAGGCAGGGCACGGTTCGCGAGGACGGGGGCGTGGAAGGCGGGCATGGCCGGGAGTCTCGCGACTTCCGCCCGGGGATTCCAGCGGGCAGCGGCTGCGTCTTCGTACGTCCCGTGCGCTGCGCCCGCGATCTGCCCGCGAAGTCCGCGGACTTCGAGGAACGGCTGCTACAGTCTCGCGCTCACTTCACGGGCGAGTCGCGATGCAATACGGCTTCTTGATCGATCATCGACGGTGCATCGGCTGCCACGCCTGTACGGTCGCCTGCAAGTCCGAGAACCAGGTCCCCGTCGGCAACTTCCGCACCTGGGTCAAGTACGTCGAGAGCGGCAAGTTCCCCGAGGTGAAGCGCAGCTTCGGCGTGTTGCGGTGCAACCACTGCACGAACGCGCCGTGCGTGACGATCTGCCCGGTCACGGCGCTCGACAAGCGCAAGGACGGCATCGTCGACATCGACAAGGACGCGTGCATCGGCTGCCGCGCCTGCATGCAGGCGTGCCCGTACGACGCGATCCACCTCAACGAGGACACCGGCAACGTCGAGAAGTGCCACTACTGCGCGCACCGCGTGGAAGTCGGCCTCGAACCCGCGTGCGTCGTCGTCTGCCCCGAGCAGGCGATCGTGCCCGGCGACCTGC
>JAEUIB010000241.1 GCA_016795255.1 Planctomycetota bacterium | reverse complement strand
ACGTCGTTCGACCCCCTTCGCGCTCCACTCGAGCGATCGACGGACGGCAGACGCGGGAAAGGGCGCGGGGCCAAGCAGTCGGTCGATCAGTTCCCGGCTTCGGCTGCGGATCTCGGCGTTGCTCGCGTCGATTCCTGGATTTCATCGCCACCTTGCCGCCCCCGGGCCCAGGCGTTATTCAGGGGACTCAGGAATCGACGTTGGCGCGATCCGCGCCCGGATTCACGCATTCGATCTCGGGGTTTCTCGCATGGACGTCGTCACGTATCCGAATCCTTCGCTGCTGAAGAAGACCGCTCCGGTCGACGTGGTCGACGACGCCACGCGGGCCAAGATCACCGAGATGTACGACCTCATGCACAAGTCCCGCGGTGTCGGGCTCGCCGCTCCGCAAGTCGGCTGGAGCGTGCGCCTGCTCGTGCTGAATCCCGGCGACGATCGCGCGAACGACGAGGTGCTGATCAACCCCGTCATCAAGAAGAAGCGCGGGCGCGTTCTCGGCGAAGAAGGGTGCCTTTCGTTCCCCGGCATCTACGTCCAGGTCGAGCGCGCGAAGGAGATCGACGTCGAGTTCACCGACGCGACCGGCGCTCGACGCACCGAGACGCGATCGGACTTCGTCGCGCGGATCATCCAGCACGAAGTCGATCACCTCGACAACATCCTGCTGCTGCATCGCATGACGCCCGCGGATCGCGTTCGCGTGAAGCGCGAGCTCGAAACGCTGGCCGAGCGCGGGTGATCGCGCCGCCGTGCTGATCTCTCGTCCCGCGCGGCTCGACGCCGAGTTCGCGGTCGCGCGCGGTGGAATCGCGACGCTCGGCGTGTTCGACGGCGTCCACCTCGGTCATCAACTGATCCTTCGCCGCGTCGTCGAAGCCGCGCGCCAGCGCCACGCTCCCGCGATCGTGCTGACGTTCGCTGTTCATCCCGTCGTCGTCGTCAAAGGCCTACAGCCGCGTCTGATCACGTCGCTCGAGCATCGGTTGGCGCTGTTCGCCGCGATCGGCGTCGACGCCTGCGTCGTGCTGCCGTTCGACGCGACCGTCCGCGCGATGTCGGCGGAAGAGTTCGCGCAGCGCGTGTTCGTCGACGCCCTCGGGCTGTGCGGCCTCGTGCTCGGCAAGGACGCTCGGATCGGACGCGACCGCGGAGGGGACGGCGCGTTCATCGCGTCGTTCTGCGCACGGAACGGGATCACGTTCGAAACGATCGACGACTTCACGGTCGAGGGCCATCGCGTGTCGAGCACGGCCATCCGCGCCGCGATCTCCGATGGCGACCTCGCGCGCGCGGAACTGTTGCTCGGCCGACCGGTCGCTTGGTTCGGCACGGTGGTCCGCGGCGAGGGTCGCGGGCGACAGCTCGGTTTCGCGACCGCGAACCTCGACCTCCACCACGAGATCCGCCCCCCCGCCGGGGTCTGGGCGGTCCGGGTCCGCGTCGGCTCGATCTGGGTGCCTGCCGTGCTGAACATCGGCATCCGGCCGACGTTCGGGCCGGACGGCGACCTGACGGTCGAGGCCCACCTGCTCGACTTCTCCGGCGACCTCTATGGGCAGACGCTCGAGGTCCGGTTCGTCGCACGACTGCGCGAGGAAATGCGGTTCGCGTCCCGGGATGCGCTGGTCGAGCAGATCCGCCGCGACGTCGACGCCGCGCGCCGGCTGCTGGTTTGACCGCCTGACGCAAGTTGTGGACGGGCGCTTGCCGCGCCCCCGTCGGCCGTGTACAAGTTTCGCCCTCGCATTCGCCATGGGCGGGTAGCTCAGTGGTAGAGCACGCGCCTGAAAAGCGCGGTGTCGTTGGTTCAATCCCGACCCTGCCCACCATCCATCGCCCCGCGGCCTTTCCGAAGGTCGCGGGGCGTTCTTCGTTCCGGGCCCCTTGGCAGCCTGTTGAAAAAGTCTGCCGAGAGTCGGGCGAGCGAGAACGAGCAGGGCAAGGCGCGCCGACGAGGCGTATCGACGGCCCAGTTGCGCCAGATACGCGGAGGAGCCCCGGTCGCGCAGCGACCGATCTCGCAAGACGAAGCCATGCTCGTTCGCAGCCGGCCGAGTGCCGGCAGACTTTTTCAGCAGGCTGTTAGGCTCGGAGGCCGAAGGGAGGGCAAGCGATGGCACGGAACGACGGGTGGTCGACCCGACTGGCGCATTGGGTGGTCGCGATCGGCCTCGCGGCGTCGAGTCCTCCCGTTGCCCACGCGACCCCCACCGGCTCGTCCATCGATCTCGTCCTCGTCGACGCCCGCTGCGGTGGAGAGTTCCGCGCTGCCGCCGAATTGCTCGCGGCCGGACATCTAGCGACGGTGGCCGAAGCTGACCTCGACGATGCCGTCGCGTTGGAGTCCGTGCTGCGGAGCCACACGCCGAGCCACGTCGTGTTCGTCGTCGAGCCCGCGCATCTCGACCTCGACCTCACGCATCGCGTCCTCGAGACGTCGACGCGCGTCGACTCCGATCCGTTCCCCGACTTCGCGCACGGGTTCGTGACCGGACTCGACGGCGCCGCGGCGCGCCGCTTCGTCCAAGCGATGCTCGCGGCGCGCACCGCTCCGCGCTCGCGCGCGCTGGGCGTGCTCGGCGTCAGCGAGAACACGGCGGCAGCGCCGCAACCCCTCGGCGCGGAGTTGGCGCGCGCGTGCGCGCTCTCGTTCGCATTCGAAGGCCTGCCGTCCGTCGAGGCGTCGCCGC
>JAEUIB010000205.1 GCA_016795255.1 Planctomycetota bacterium | reverse complement strand
GGGGTGGGTGTTGCCGTGGGTGTCAGAGTTCGGCCTCGTGGTCGCATTTCGCAGACTCGGGCGCGGCGCGCTGCTGATCATAGTCCCGGCGATCTCGTACGACGCGACGTTCATCGCGCCTATCGGCTAATGCAACATGCGCTTCAAGATCCCGATCCTGCTGATGCTGCTGGTCGCCGCCGCGATCGGATTCGCCGCGATCGCCGAACGGTCGCCGGCGAAGTGGTTCGGGATCGCCGCATTGGCGTTCGTGCTGCAAGCAGCAGGCGCCAAGTCGTGGGGCATGCTCGAGCTGATGCGCGACGAACCGTGGACTCCGGCCACGCGCTGGATCGAGACGAACATCGAGCCGACCGCGTTCGCCGTGACGTCGTTCGATCTGCCGCTGCACAACATCGATCCGCCGCGCTGCGCGCGCGTCGTCCAGCGGCGCTACGGCGATCCGCTGCCGCCCGACCTCGGCGTGCCGGACTGGATCGTCATGTCGGTGTTCGAGACTCCGCGCACCGTGCTCGAGGTCACTCCGCCACGCGAGGAGCCGCTGCCGGTCGTCCCGGCGTTCGGCACGCACTACGAGCTCGCCGCGAAGTTCGGCCCGCAGCGCGAACACCCGATCCGCCGCGGCGCGGCGTTCCAGCCGCACATCGCCATCTACCGGCGCGTGAAGTCGTAGGTCGACGATGCCCGACGTGACGCTCGGCGACGGTTGCCCGAGTCAGCGCTACGACGACGCGCAAGTCGATCGCATCGTGCGCGAGGCTCTGCCGCACTTCGCGACGCTGGAGGTCGGCAAGGTCTACTGCCCGTTCTGCAAGTTCCGCGAGGCGCGCTGGCGCCGCCATTTCGAGGCCGGGAACGCGAACCTCGTGCACGTGTTCGTCTACTGCACGCAGTGCCATCGCACCGGCATCAAGGACGTCGACCTGGAAGCGGCACGCGCGCAGCGAGGACCGTGGTCCTGGCTGCGCGCGTGGTTCACGCGGAAGAGTCGCTGAGTTCGATCAGTTCTTCTTGCCGCCGAGCAGTCCGCCGAGGCCTTCCTTCAACTCATCGGCCTTCTTCTTCGCCTCGTCGACGGCGTCCTGACCCTGCTTCTTGATGTCGTCGACCTGTTTCTGCGCGTCGCCGAGAACCTTGTTCTTCAGCTCGTCGGCCTGGGCCTGCAGGTCGGCGACGAACTTCGTCGCGTCACCCTTCAGGATGTTCTGCAGGTCGGCGGGCAGCTTCAGTTCGGGGTTCTCCGCCGCGGCGTTCAGGATCGCCGTGAAGATCTGCTGCAGCATCGCGCCGAAGTCCGCCGGCTTCGATTCGCTGCCGACGTCGTTCAGTTCGATGTCCTTCAGCACGACCGACTGCGACGTCTGCATCAGCACCGACTGCGCGACCGTCAGCTTCGCCTTCGTGATGCGGATCTTCTTGATCAGCATCTTCTTGCCGGGCTTGCCGTCGTCGGCGGCCGGCTCGTCGGGCTTCGCTTCGCCGCCGCCGGTCTTCGACTTCACGATCTCGAGCAGCTTGCCGAAGTTCGTGCCGCCGGTCGTGATCTCGAGGCCGATCTCCGGCTCGGCGATCTCGATCGTGTCGATCTTGATCGTGTCCCCCGACAACGAGCCCGTGTCGACCGCGACGCCGATCGAGCCGACCGCGAACGTCGGGTTCTGCTTGAACCCCGGCGGATTCGCGATCGCGAGGCCGTTCAACGACAGCGAGCCGGCCAGCGGATTGACGCGGGCCGAGTCGAGCTTGGTCTCGGTGTCGAGCGCCCACTTACCGCCCTTCTCGACGCCGGTCTTGATCAGACCGCCGATCCCGAAATATACGGCGGCGAACGCGCCGCCCGCGAGCAACAACAGGATGATCAACAGCTTCTTCATGGGTCGTTCCTTGGGTTCCTTCGTGTCTCTACGGAGTCTTGTGGGTCTTGTGGGTGTTCGGGTCGAGGTGAGTGCTACGAGTGAACGCGTGCGGAAGCAGCGCACCGAGCGTCGTGACCTCGCGTTTTCCGTGGGTGTTCGTCATGACGACGACGAGGTCGGGTCCCGCGAATTCGGACAGCACCTGGCGGCACGCGCCGCACGGCGTGACGACGCGATCGCACTCGGCGGTCACCGCGATCGCGACGATCGAGTCGTCGCCGTCGAACACCGCTCGCGCGATCGCATTTCGTTCGGCGCAGACCGTCAGGCCGTAGCTCGCGCTCTCGACGTTCGCGGCGGCGTGGATGCGCCCCGACTTGCCGAGCAACGCCGCGCCGACGCGGAACCCCGAGTACGGGGCGTACGCGCGGCCGCGGGCGGCGAGAGCGGCATCGATCAGAGCGTCGAGGTCCATCTGCGTCACGAGAACCAGGTCCGTGGGAGAAACGGCGGGAGGCTAGCATACGGCCCCCCTTTCTCGCGGCTCGAGAGCGCCCGTGACGCAGTCCCTCGATCTCTCACCGGACGAGTTCCGCCGCGTGTCGGCGCAGTTGTCCGACATGCTCGCGCAATACCTCGCCGATCTGCCCGAGCGGAAGGTCTACCCGGGCCGGCATCCCGAGGTCCTGCGCAAGTCGTTCGACGAGGCGTTGCCGGAACGGGGATTCGGGCTCGACCGTCTGTTGGATGCGCTCCGCAATCGCGTGCTGCCCGACTCGATGGGCATCGGCTCGCCGCGCTACTTCGGGCAGTTCAATCCGTCCCCGATCCCGCTCGCGGCGCTGCTCGAGGTCGTCGCGTCGGTGCTGAACCAGAACACCGGCTCGTTCTTGCAGAGCCCGGTCATGACGGCGATCGAGGACCGCACGGTGCTGTGGTTCTGCCAACTCGCGGGGCTCGGCCCGCAGGCCTACGGCCAATTCACGAGCGGCGGCACGGCCGCGACGCTGTCCGCGTTGAAGATCGCGCGCGATCGACTCGGCGAGTCGGTGCGCCAGCGCGGCGTCGGCTCGATCCTCGGTCGCGCGCGCGTCTACGCGTCCGACCAATGCCATTTCTCGATCGCGCGGAGCCTCGACGTCCTCGGCCTCGGTCGCGAAGCCCTGGTCGAGATCGAGAGCGACGCGAACTACCGGATGCGGGCCGACGCGCTCGCCGAACGCATCGCGCGCGATCGCGACGGCGGGGCGTTGCCGCTGGCGATCGTCGCGACCGCGGGCACGACGCCGACGGGAAGCTGCGATCCGCTGCCGGCGATCGCCGACATCGCACGCGACCACGGCATCCATCTCCACGTCGACGCGGCGTACGGCGGAGCGGCGTTGCTGTCGAAGAATCTCGCGCCGCGACTGCGCGGCATCGAGCGCGCCGACACGATCACGATCGATCCGCACAAGTGGATGTTGATGCCGAACGAGATCGGTTCGCTGCTGGTCAAGAACGGCGAGTGGCTGAAGGAAGCGTTCGGCGAGACGCCGAGCTATCTCGCGGACTCGGCCGACCGGCATCAGATGCTGCCGGACTACTACCGTCTGAGCTTGCAGGGCTCGCGCCGCGCGCGCGCGTTCCGCGTCTGGGGCGTGCTGCAGGTCCTCGGCCGCGAGTCGATCGCCGCCGCGCTGGACCAGCACGTCGCGCTGATCTCGGTCCTGCGCGATCGCCTCGCGGCGATGCCGAACTTCGAGATCTGCCACGATCCCGACTTCGCGTTGCAGTGCTTCCGCTTCGCGCCGGCGGGCACGACGCCGGAGGAACAGGACGACCTCAATCGCGCGATCCAGCGTCACGTCGAGGCGTCCGGCGAAGCGTGGTTCGCGACGACGGTGCTCCGCGGTCGCAAGGTGCTGCGCATCAACATCGAGAGCTTCCGCACGACCGAGCAGGACGTGCATCGCACCGTCGACGCGATCGCCGAGGCGGCGCGCGCGGTCGCGCCGTCCGGCTGACCGACGACACGGGGCGAGCCCCGCCGAGTGCGGTGCGCCTCGACCCGCGACGGACGAGCGCGGTCAGGACTTCGACGGATCCTCGACGACGCCGGCGAACAGGATCGCGCCGCTCGCGCGATGGCGGATCGCGAACACGAACGGTCGATCGGCGCGGAACGACGGCGTGCGGTCCACCGCCGACTTCAGAGCCATCGCCACTCCGGTCGCCGCGGCGGCCTCGGTGCCCTCTTCGTCGACGACGATGAAGCTCTGATGGAAGACGCCGGACACGAACAGCTCGCGCCGCTCTTCCATCGCGCTGAAGTCCGCGCGGCTCTGATCGAACGCGTCGGTCGCGCCCAGTCCCACGAACGCGTCGACCAGCGCATAGCGCCCGCGGAACGCGAATCGCGGCACGATGACGTGGACCTCGCGTTGCACCAGTCGAGCCGCGTGGCGATCGAAGGCGTCCGCCGGCCACTCGCCGATCCGCGCGGCGTCGTTCGGGAGGACGATCAGCATCGCGAGCTCGTCGCCTTCGTACGGCAGCTCGACGACGACGTCCGTGTCGGTCTCGGCGAAGCCGACCATCGCCTTCATCGACATCATCGGGACCTCGACCGTCGAGCGGTCGCGCTTCGTGAACGTGCCCGGGCGCGTCCGGTCGGGATCGAACGGGTGGGCCCAGCGGCCCTTGAACCACACCGCGTTCGAGATGACGAGGCGCGTGAGGCCGTCGATCGACCCGGGCGGCATCAGGTCCACGATCTTGTCGTCGGTCGCATCGGCCACGAATTCGTTGATCGCCTCGCGGGCCGCGTTCGGCTCGCCGGCGAAGTCGACCGACTCGAACGCGTGTTCGAACGAAGCGTCGACGCGGCTGCGCCAGGCCTCGGTCAGTCGCTGCGATTCGTCGATCCACAGCCGATGGTCGATCGACAGCTCGACGTCGTCGGCCGCGGCCGCCAGCGCGCGCTGCATCGCCGCGACGGCCTCGAGCGGTGCGTCCAGCGCCGGATCGAAGCCGAGCGCTCCGAGCAATTGAGCGCGCGTCTCCCCGGCCGCTCCGCTCGCCGCGAGCGTCATCGCCGACAGGATCGAGTCCGGACCGATCAGCACGTTCGCACCCGGCGCATCCGCGCACAGCCGGTCGAGCAACCGCAACGCGAGCCGCTGCTCCGCGATGGCGACGGCGTGCGTCGTTCGCGGATCGACGGTGTGCGGAACCTGCGGCGAGAGCCGGCTGCAGCCACACCACGTCGCCACCGCCGCCCCGAGCACGACCCAACCGATCCGAACGACACGCATGAGAATCCCTCCGCCGTGCATGGAGCTCCACGGGAACGTCGGTGCGCGCAGCAACGGCTCTGCCACGCGAAACCGAGCCGCCGGGAGATCCCTGCGGCTTCGAGACCTGCCGAAGACTCACCAGTTCCCGCGAAATCCGCTGCGCTCTTGCGATCGGGCCGACCGAGCCGGCCGGCGTGGGCGCAGCGACCGATCAGCGTTTCCCGATCGACTTCTTGATCAGCGCGCGCTCGCGCTCGCGCACCGCCGCGGCGACGTCCGACGGCAGGCCGCGCGCCTTCTGAGCCAGCCGGACCAAGCGCAGCGCCTCGTCGACCGAACCGGCGAGTTCCGCGGCCTCGGCCGCCAACCCGTAGCCCAGATGACCTTGCCCGAGCGGCGCGAGTTCGGACGCGCGCGTGCCGCTCGCGATGACCGTCGTCAGCAGATTCGTGTCCTGCGGCTCGAGTTCGAATTGTTCGAACTGCACGGTCGCGATCCCGAGCGCGGCGTCGGCGTCGTCCTGTCGCTCGCGCAGCAACTCCAAGAAGCAGTGCTCGGCGACCTCGTGATCGCCCTGGGCCAGCGACGCCTTGCCGAGCACGCGCAGCGCACTGCGGCACGACTCGTCGAGGTCGAGCGCGCGCGTCGCCATCCAGCGCGCGTCGCCGACCTCTCCCTTGCCGAGCGCGGTCCACGCACCGCGGACGAGTTCACCGAACGCGGTCAGGTCGTCGCGCTGGATGAACTCCCGCCACGCGGGTTCGACCGCCTCGAGCAGTTCCTTCGCTTCGCCGCGGTCCCAGCGCCCCGACGTCAGTCGTTCGGCTTCGAACTCCAGCAGTCGCTTCGCGACGTCGTCCTTCGACTCGAACATCCAGTACACGAGCGACCACGATTCCGCGTTCAGCACTGAGCGCGGCCACGGCGACGGCCTCGCGCCGGCGAGGCCGTAGAAGTCGACGTCCGCCAGATCGATCAGCTCGTCGAGCGGGCAGATGCGGTCACGCTCCAGGCCGTCGCGGATCTGCTTCATCATGTCCGCGTCGATGCGATCGACCGCGTCGCCGTACGCGTCGGTCTCGAAGCCCTGGAAGTACCCGGCGAAGCCCTCCTCGAACCAGTTGGACGGACTCTTCGCGAACTGCAGCAGCACGAAGCGCGCGATCTGGCGACGCAACTGCGCGCGCGCCGCGTTGGACCCCGACTGCCACGCGGTGACGACCTCGCGATCGAGCTCGTCGTAGAACGACATCGCGCCGACCTTCGTGTTCGAGTCGCGCGTGCGACGTCGCCAGTCGTCGAAGTCCGTCTCGTGCGCGAACACGCGCAATCGAAGGTTCTGATCGCTCTTGCGGACCAGCGGGATCGCTTCGAGGCGCGCGGTCGCGAGGCGGATCGAAGTCTCCGCCACGTCGAGGATCCGCTCGCGTTGACCCGCCGAGACGTCGCTCGTCAGCGTGATGCCACCCTTGGTCGTGGTCACGAGCCGATCGGCGGACCCGATCAGGACGACGGCGAGAAGGGCGGCCTGGAACATGGCGGCATGGTAGCAGCCGGTCGGACGAGTCCGCCGGCCGTCGGGCGAGCGAGAACGCGCAGGGCGAGGCGCGCCGACGAGGCGATTCGACGGCCGAGTCGCGCCCGAACCGGCAAGGAGCCCCGGCCGCGCAGCGACCGTTCGCCGTCAGCGAGACGTGAGGCGCCGCAGGCCTTCGTCGATCATCGCGCCGACCAGGATGACGATCCCGACCACGGCGAACTCGAGCTGCGTCGGGATCGCGAGGATGTTGATCGCGTTGTAGAGCACGCGCAGGATCGCCGCGCCGAGCACGACGCCGATCACGCTCAGCTCGCCGCCGCGCAGCGAACAGCCGCCGAGGACGGCCGCGGCGATCGCGTACAGCTCGTACCACTGCGCGTGCGTCGACGGCTGCACCGAGTTGACGTCGAGCGCGAGCAGTGCGCCGACGAACCCGGCGACTCCCGCGCTGACGGCGTACGCGACGACCGTCCACGTCGACGTCGCGACGCCGCTCATGCGTGCGGCGGCTTCGTTCTTGCCGAGCGCGAACAGCGAGCGACCGCCGATCGTCCGCCGCAGGAAAATCGCGAGCACGAGCGCGAACGCGATCAACCACAGGAACGCGATCGGGATCGCGATCGGCGCGTCGAGCCCCGGAACCGCGACGGAGAACGGAGTCGCCGTCGCGATCGCGCGCAGCGGAGCGTCCGCTTCGCGGAAGCCGATCGTCGCGTCGCCGGTCACGTAGCGCGCCAGGCCGCGACAGACGAGCAATCCGCACAACGTGACGAGGAACGGCTGCAGCCGCAGTCGCGTGATCAGGAGGCCGTGGATCACGCCGATCCCGACCGCACCGACGAGGACCGCCGGCAGCGCGAGCGCGGGCGGCCAGCCGAGTCGCACGATCGTCCACGGCAGCATCACGCCGGCGAGCCCGGCGACCGAACCGACCGAGAGATCGATGCCGCCGGTCAGGATGACGACGGCGGTGCCGAGCGCGAGCAATCCGTGGAGCCCGGTCCACGACAGCGTGTTGCCGACGTTGTAGGCCGACCAGAAGCGCGGCTCCTGCCACGCGGTCAGCGCGCAGACGGCGATCAGCAGCACGAGGATGCCGAGGTTCTTGATCACACGTGCGCTCCCGGCGCGGTCGCGGCGCCCGTCGCGAGTTCGAGGACGCGCTGCTCGGAGAACTGCGCGCGCGCGAACTCTCCGCGGATCGCACCGCGCTGCAGCACGACGATGCGGTCGCACAGCCGCAGCAGCTCCCCGAGTTCGCTGCTCGCGACCAGGACCGCTGCGCCGGCGCGCGCGGCGTCCTCGATGCAGCGGTGGATCTCTTCCTTCGCTCCGACGTCGACGCCGCGCGTCGGTTCGTCGAGCAGCAGCACGCGCGGCGAGCGCGCCAGCCATTTGGCGAACGCGACCTTCTGCTGATTGCCGCCGGACAACTTGCGGACGAGGCTGCGGTCGGAGCGCGTCTTGATGCCGAGGCGTTCGATCCACGCGCGCGCTCGCACCTTCTCGGCCACGCGATCCACGAAGCCACGGCGCGCGCCGTCCCGCAGCGACGCCAGACCGATGTTCGTCCGCACCGACGCGTCGAGGATCACACCGTCGGCGGGGCGGTCCTCGGGGACCAGCGCGATGCCGGCCCGCACCGCGGCCTTCGGCGACGCGACGTCGACGCAGGTGCCGTCGACGCTGATCCGACCCGACGTCGCCGCGTCGGCGCCGAACGCCGCGCGCAGGATCTCGGTGCGGCCGGCGCCGATCAGTCCCGCGAGCCCGACGATCTCGCCGGCGCGGACTTCGATCGACACGAGTTCGCGCGGATGGCGTCGCGTGCGCAGTCCGTCGATCGAGAACCGCGGAGGGCCGAACGTCCGCGACGTCGGCGTCGCGGCGGAGACGGCTCGGCCTGCCATCAAGCGGACCACGTCCGACTCGGAGAACGGCCGCTCCGCGAGTTCGCCGCTGTTCTTCCCGTCGGTCAGCCCGACGACGCGATCGGCGCGCTCGACGATCTCGGCGACGCGATGCGACACGTACAGCACGGCGACGCCGCGTTCGCGTTCGCGCGCCAGTGCGGCGAACAAGCGCTCGGATTCGTGCGGCGTCAGGCTGCTCGTCGGCTCGTCGAGGATCAGCACGCGAGCGTGTTCGTCGAGGGCGCGCGCGATCTCGAGCAACTGTTGATTGCCGGTCGACAGCCGGCCGACCGTCATCGTCGGGGGGACGTCGAGTCCGACGCGCGCCAACGCTTCGACGGCCCGCGCCCTGCGGCCGCGGCGATCGACGAACCCGAAGCGCCGGGTGCGCTCGCGGCCGAGGAACAGTTGGTCCTCGATCGACAGGTTCGCGCACAGCGAGCGCTCTTGCGGGATCCACGCGATGCCGAGCGCCTTCGCTTCGCGCACCGAGCGCAGCGCGACCGGCTCGCCGTCCAGCACGATGCGCCCCGCGTCGCGCGTCTCGACGCCCGCGAGGATCTTCATCAGCGTCGATTTGCCCGCGCCGTTCTCGCCGGCGATCGCGAGCCACTCACCGCGGTCGACGTGCAGCGAAACGCCGTCGAGGGCGACGACCCCCGCGAAGCGCTTCGACAGTCCTTCGACCGCGAGGAACGGCACGCGTCAGCGCCCGAGCTTCTGCCGCAGGTCGGCACGGAACGCGGCGACGTCGGCCTTGCGGATCGTGCGGACCGGGACGTCGAGGATCCCCGACGCGGGAACGCCGGAGGCTTCGCCGCGCGCGAGCCGCGCCATCAGCAGCACGGCGTCGTGGCCGAAGCGCCACGGGTCCTGGACGATCGTTCCCGCGATGACTCCGCGCTCGATCCCCGCGAGGACGGCGTCCTCTTCGTCGAACGTGACGATCGCGACCTTGCCGGCGCGACCGGCCTCCTCGACCGCCGACAGGATCGCCGGCCCGTCGTAGCTCCAGAGCCCGACGAGACCCGCAATGTCCGGATGCGCGGCGAGCGTGTCCTGCACGTTCGCCTTCGCCTTCGCCGGATCGCCGAGATCGGTGCGGACGTCGAGGATCTCGATCGCGGAGCCCGCGATCGCCTCGCGGATGCCCTGCGTGCGTTCCTTCGCGTTCTGCGCGTCCATGCGACCGACGAACAGCATGATCCGACCACCGGCCGGCAGCACGTCCTTCAACAGTGATCCGGCCGCGCGACCGGCAGCGACGTTGTCGGTGCCGACGTAGGCCAGGCGCTTCGAGCGCGGCGCGTCCGAGTCGACGCAGACGAGGTGCAAGGCCTTCGCCGCCTCGTCGAGCATCGGGACCTGGTTGTCGGAATCGAGCGGGGAGATCGCGAGCGCTCGGGCTCCGCGCGCGACGACGGTCTCGATCAGCCGTTGTTGCGCCTCGGCGTTCGCTTCGGCCGGCATGTGGAAGTCGCACGAGACGCCGGCGGTCCGTTCGGCTTCGTGGACGCCGGCCTTCGCGATCGCCCAGAAGTCGGACGATCCGTTGGTGATCAGCGCGACGCGGATCGCGTCGCCGGACCGATCGCCGCACGAGGTCGCGCCGAACGCGATCACGAACGCACCGAGGGCGCCACGGACGAGCCGATGCATGGGGTTCTCCGACGACGGAACGGGGGAAGGGTACCAACGCGACGTACGGCCCGATCGTCCCGGTCCTCGCCGGTGTCCCGAGCGGGTTGATAGTCTCGCGGCCTCGATGTCGACCGGGGTCCTTCCGATGCTGACGCGTGACGAGGCCTGGGCTCATTTGTGCGCGTGGACGGAGACGGACGCGCTGCGCAACCACGCGCGCGCCGTCGAAGTCGTGATGCGCGCGGCGGCGTTCAAGTACGGATCGGGCGCAGCCGACGTCGAGGCGTTCGGCCTCGCCGGCATGCTCCACGACGCCGATTACGAGAAGTGGCCCGAAGAGCACCCGAAGAAGATCGTCGCGTGGTTGCAAGAGCGCGACCTGCCGGTCGTCGCGCACGCGGTGTCCGCGCACTACACGAAGTGGGGCGTGCCGTACGACACGCTGCTCGACAAGGCGCTGCTCGCGTGCGACGAGCTGACGGGATTCGTCGGAGCCTGCGCTCGCGTGCGGCCCGACGGACTCGCGTCGCTGGAGAGCAAGAGCGTGCTGAAGAAGCTCAAGGACAAGAGCTTCGCGGCGAAGGTCGAGCGCTCCGAGGTCACGGCGGGCGCCGAGATGCTCGGCGTGACGCTCGAAGAGCACGTCACGTTCGTCATCGAAGCGCTGCGCCCGTTCGCGCACGAAGTCGGTCTCGCAGCGCGCTGAGCGAATCCGTCAGCGGCTCGTCCGGTTCGTTCCACGTCCGCTCGGCCAGGACATGACGACGCGCGGCAGCGGACCGGTCGTCCGCTGCCGCGCGCAGGTCGTTCGATCGCCCGAGCGTGGTCGATCGGTCAGAACTCTTCGAAGTCGTCGTCGGTCTTCGAGCTGGACGCGACCGGCGCCTTCGCCGGCGAGCTTCCGTGCGACGTGGCGTGCGACATGGCGTGGACCATGCGCTTGCCGGGGCTCGGGGTCTGGCGCGGCGCCGGCGCGGCTTGCGAAGCCGCACGAGTCCCCGCCTCGATCGTGAACGTCTCGACGATCTGCTTCAGCGCGTTCGCCTGATCGAGCATCGAGCGCGCGGTCGACGCGAGCTCTTCGGTCTGAGCCGCGTTGCCCTGGACGACTTCGTCCATCTTCGTGGTCGCGCGATTGACCTCTTCGATCCCGACCGCTTGCTCCTTCGATGCCGCAGCGATCTCGGCGACGAGGTCGGACACCTTCTTCACCGACGTCACGACCTCGGCGAGCGTCGTGCCCGAGCGGTTGACCAGGTCGACGCCGTTCTTGATCTTGCCGACCGAGTCCTCGATGAGGCCCTTGATCTCCTTCGCGGCACCGGCGCTGCGCTGCGCGAGCGCGCGGACTTCCGCGGCGACCACCGCGAAACC
>JAEUIB010000191.1 GCA_016795255.1 Planctomycetota bacterium | reverse complement strand
GACGGCCTCGCTCGCGTTCGCGACGAGGCCTTGAACGTGCGCACCCCGCGCCTCGACATCGAGGCGCGGGGTGCGTCGTCTACGGTTCGGTGCGCTTCGCGCGGACGCTTACTTCTGCTCCGCGAGCTCCATCGCGGTCGAGCTCGGATCGACCTCGAACTCGATCGACGCGTGGGTGTGCGATGCCGACGGCTCGGCCAAACGGACGACTTCGCCGGATTCGAGTCGGTAGACGGCGCGGATCAGCGTCAGCGTGCCGTGCTCGACCGCCTCGTGGACGATCGGGCTGTTCACGATCAGATCGCCGGCGCTCTGGTGGACGTTCGCGGCGACGCCGAGTTCGGCGAGCTGGTCCGCGACCGCGAACGGACGGACGTGGTCGAGCGCGGGCGCGATGCGATCGACGATCGCCTGCAGGTTCGGCGTCGGCATCGTCGCGCCGGACGCGGCGGCCTTGACCGCGCCGCAATGTTCGTGACCGAGCACGACGAGCACGCGGGCGCCGAGGTGCTCGACGGCGTATTCGATGCTGCCGAGCGCGACTTCGTCGGCGATGTTGCCGGCGGTGCGCACGACGAACAGGTCGCCGAGCGACTGGTCGAACACGAGTTCGGGCGCCACGCGACTGTCGGCGCACGCGAGCACGATCGTCGTCGGATGCTGACCGGCGGCCAGCGCGACGCGGCTCGTGACCAGGTCACGTGCCTCGGGCGTCCCGGCGACGAAGCGCTGGTTGCCCTTCAACAGTTCGGCCCAGATCGCATCGACGTCGGTCGCCGGGGCCGTCGTGGCGTGGGCGTCCGGAGCGTGAGCGTCTCGAGTGTGCGAGTCCGCCACCGGCGTCGTCGGCGTCGCGGCATCCGTCGGAGCCGCGGCGGTGACCGGGGTCGCCTTCGCGCCCGCGTCCTTCACCGGGGCCGCGGCCGCACCGTGCGTGCGCGCCGCGTTCTTCGCGGCGGCGAGCACCGCCGCGGCCGGCGATTTCTCCGCGTGCGGTCCGCTGGTCTTTCCGCTCGCCTTCGCCGTTCGGGCGATCGGCGGCTTCTTGGCGCCGGCGGTCGTCGAATCGGTTCCCCACGCGTGGGTCCCGATGGCGCCGACGAGAACGATGGACAGGACGGACCAGATCACGCGCTGATTCATGGGAGCCTCGGCATCCGAAAGGTCGGTTTCGACCCTCTTTTCGGAGCATCGGCGTCCGGAACTGAAGGGGATTCGGCAAAAACCTCGGCGCGGCGCACCCTGAAACACTGGAGGACGGGCCGCTCGGCCCGTCCTCCAGTTCGTTCCGCTCAGTTCGTTCCGCTCACCGGGGCTCGGCGCTCGCGCGCGGGTGTCGCGCGCGGCCGCGGTCGATCACTTCGCGCGCTGTTCGATCAGCCTGCGGATCTCGTCCTCGAGCTTGCGGTTCTGCTCCTCGAGTTGCTTCAGCACCGCGCTCGCCTGCGCCTGCGCGAGCTGGTTCAGCTCGGCGGACAGCATGTGATTGCGCCGCAGCAGGTCGACCGCTTGCGTCAGCTCGTCGGTGCGCGCCAGGTTCGACACGATCAGCGTGCGGCTGGCGTCGACGAGCTTCGCGAACTCGACGAACTCCGCCGAGCCGATGCGCGTCGCGAGCGCGGCGCAGCGTGCTGCGAGGTCGTCGATCGAGTCGCCGCGCGCGTGGACCGAGCGCCGCAGGAACTCGGCGAACTGCGCGACCAGCGCGCTCTGCTGGAAGCCGAGGCTCGCGTCGTCGAACTTCGCGCGCATCGCGTCGGCCGGGATCGTCGCCGCGATCTCCTGCGCCGTTTAGTCCTGCGTCGCCGCGCCGGCGACGTACGGCTGCTTGTAGCGCAGGCGGATCGTCGTGAACGGTCCGTCGCCCTGCGCCGCGTTCGCGACCGGCTCGATCTCGTACAGCGCGACGATCTGATGGCCCGCGCCGACTTCGCCGGCGTCGACCGCGTCGTTGCGGAAGTCGACGTCGGCGATCGCGCGATTCTCGTAGCCGAGCTGGCGCCAATGCTCGACCTGCGCCGGATCGAACTCGACCTGGATCTTCACGTCGCGCGCGACCGGCGTCGTCTGCGCGACGAACTGGTCGACGAGTGCGCGCTTCGCTTCGACTTCGTCGTCGATGTACGAGCACATGCCGTCGCCCTGATCCGCGAGTCGCTCGAGGAAGACGTCGTTGTGGTTGCCCATGCCGACGCCGATCGCGTTCAGGTAGATGCCGCGCTGACGCTTGTCCTTGACGTCGGCGCTGATGCGGTCCTGGTCGGTCTGGCCGGTGTTGGCGACCCCGTCCGACAGGATCACGACGCGATTCGTCGACTCGGCGTCGAGGCCCGCGACCGCGAGGTCGTAGCCGAGCTTCAATCCCGCTTCGGCGTTCGTCGAACCGCTCGGTGCGAGGGCGTGGATCGCCGCTTCGATCGATGCACGATCCGCGGCGCTCGTCCACTGCAGCACGACCGACGCGTCGGACGCGAACCGCACGATCGCGATCTTGTCGCGCGCCTCGAGCTGCGACGCGAGCAGGCGCAGTCCGTGCTTCACGAGTTCGAGCCGGTTCTGCTGCGCCATCGAGCCCGACGTGTCGACGACGAACGCGAGACGCAGCGGCGGACGAGCTTCCCGCGCGACGTCCTTCGCGCGTACGCCGACGCGCAACAGGACGCGCGACTTGCCGTCGCCGCTGCCGAACGGGCTCGGCGCGGCTTCGAGCCAGATCGCGAACGGGCTGCCGTCGGTCGGAGCTCCGAGGTCGGCCTTGAACGCGTTGACGAACTCCTCGGTCCGCACCGCTTCCTTCGGCGGGATCTGGCCGCTCACGAGGTACTTGCGCGACAGCGCGTAGCTCGCGGTGTCGACGTCGATCGCGAACGTCGACAGCCGGTCGAGCGCGGTGCGCTGGAACGCGTGATCGCCGTACCAGCGGAAGAACATGTCGCGCGGGCTCTCGTTTTGCCGCGGGCGGCACGATTCGAGGATGCGCTTGGCGCGTTCGGCGGGGACGTCGACGATCGGTTGCGCGATCACGCTCGCTTGCGCGATCTCAACGTCGAAGTCCAGCAGACGCGCGTCTTCGACGAGATCCTTGGATTCGGAGCTGGAGTCGACGACGCGACTGTTCGACGCCGGCGGAAGTCCGCCGACGGGCTGTTCGGTCGCACCCCCGGCGAAGTACCCGAGCTGCGCGAGCTTCTTCGCTTCTTCGTTCTTGCCGATGCCGAGCCCCGCGGATTCGCCTCCGGTCGAGATTCGGCGCACGGCGGCTCCTTCGGGTCGCGGACCGCCGCCTGGGGTCATCGGTCCGCGCCCGCCCGGCGGTGCTCCGCCAGGTCCCGCAGCGGGTCCCGCTGGCGCCGAGCCGCTCGGACCTCCGCCCGCGACGAAGGCGCCTCGTGCTTTCTCGCGTTCGAGGCGTTCGCGCGTGAACGCGGAATCGGGCTTCACGTGGGTGCCAGGGGTCGGCGTGGCGCCATCGGGGACCGGCGGCTGTTCGGCGAAGCCGACGAACGCCGAGCTGTCGACCTTCGTCTCCGGAACCTGCGGAATCACGGTCACGACCGAGGGATCGGGAACCGGCGAGACGCCG
>JAEUIB010000115.1 GCA_016795255.1 Planctomycetota bacterium | reverse complement strand
GGTCGCGTGCTGATCCCGCGCGCGCACGAACATCTGCGTGAAGTCTTCGAACGTCACGATCGACCGCTGACGACGGAGAGCTGACGCGATGGCCCCGTTCCAGCCAACTCGCGAGCTGATCACCGCGCGCGACGTCGACCGCGTCCCGCGCGGTTCCGATCTGCGCGTGAAGCCGGGCACGATCGTCACGCCGTGGGCCCGCGATCGCGCGGCAGTGCGCGGTGTGCGCCTCGTGGAGGAAGGGGCCGCACCACCCGGGCCACCACCCGGGCCGGCACCCGGGCCCGCACCCGGGCCGGCACCCGGGCCAGCGCCCGGGCCAGCGCCCGGGTCGTCACCGGGGCGGACGCCCGAGCCTGCGGCGGGCACGGCGTCGGGGGCGCCCGCTGAGGGCTCGACGAGCTGTTCGGCCTCCAGTTGCTCGTGCGGCGGCACGTGCTCGACGCAGGTATCGTCGGCCCCGGCGCCGGCCGCTTGGATCTCCCCGTTCGCGAACCGGATCATGCGCGGTCCGAACGCAGCGGTGCTGCTCGGCATCGACCGTACGGCGCCCTCGGCAAGCGGATACTGAGCTTCGAATCGCGGGAAATTCGAGGGAACGGCGCGGGCTGCGCGCGGTCGTGACTCCCAGATCCAGGAACCCGTGACTGCGGAAACACCCGACCTCAGCGACGAAGATCTCGTTCGGTGCGTGCTGCGGGGCCAGCGCGACGCCTTCGGCACGCTCGTGTCGCGTCATCAGGACGTGGTGTGGCGTCTCGTGCGGCGACTCGCGCACGCCGACGCGTCGGCCGCGGACGATCTCGCGCAGGACGTGTTCGTGCGCGCGTTCGAGGCGCTGAGGACCTTCCGGTTCGAGTGCCCGTTCAAGCACTGGATCCTGCGCATCGCGAGGAATCTGACGTTGAACCGGGTGACGACGATCGCGGCGAAGACCGAACGCGGCATGGCGTCGCTCGATGCCGTGCGTGCGACGGACGACGCGCCGAGCGTCGACCCTGCCGATCCCAACGCCGAGCGGCCGAGTGCTCGGATCGAACGCGACGAGCTGAAGCACGCGCTGTGGCGCGCTCTGGCGAAGCTGTCGATCGAGTTCCGCGAAGCCGTGCTGCTGCGCGACGTCGAGGGCCTCGACTACGAGGCGATCGCGGACGTGCTCGAACTGCCGATCGGAACGGTGCGCTCGCGGATCCACCGGGGTCGCGAGACGCTGAAGGAGTTGCTGCTGCGCGGCGCGGGCCAGACGCCGTTCTCCGGCAACGCAGACCGGGTGGCGTCATGACGGACTGGAACGACATCGAGCGGCTCGTCCACGACCGGATCGACGGTTCGACGACGCCCGCGGACGACGCGAAGCTCGACGCCGCGCTGGCGAGCGACCCGGAGCTGGCGCGCCGCGCGCGTGAACTCGTCGAACTCGTCGATGGCCTGCGCGGACTCGATCGTGAACGCGCGCCGACCGACTTCGCGCAGCGCGTGATGCAGCGCGTCGACGCGGCGCGGCTCGGCGGCCGGCGCGGCTGGAACTGGAGCGCGCTGGGCCCGGCCCTCATGGCCGCGGCCGCGATCGTCGTCGCCGCCGTGTGGATCGGTCGCGACGACACGATGCCGCCGACGCTCGGCGCACGGGCGCCCGCGGTGGAAGAGGCCGTGGCGAACGACGCGGCTCCGCCCGCGGCGGCCGCACCCAAGAAGTCGGATCGACCCTTGCCGGGCGGCACGGAAGCGAAGCCCGCTCCGGCGCCGAGTGCGCCGGCCGCCGGGTTCCTGTCCGGTGGAGCGCCGGACGATGCGGTGCTCGATGCGCTGGAGTCGGCGCTGCAACGGAACGTGTGGGACTTCGGCGTCGCGAGCGACGACGCGCTGAAGGACGAAGAAGCGAAAGACGACCGCGACGAAGCGTCCGTCGAAAAGAGCGCGGTCGATCCGGTGTCCTCGACCACCGCCGACTCCGAGTCGGCCGACGACGTCCGCATCGTGCTGCTGCGCCGCGGCGCGAGCGAACGGAAGCAGCGCGGGGTCGCGGCGCGTACCGACGAGCGCGGGAGTTCGCGCGCACTGGAGGATCTGCTGCCCGCGCCGCTCTCGTCCGACGCGTCCGAACGCTCCGATCTCGCGGCGAAGCGCGGTGACTCGAAGTCGCAAACTGCGCCGACCGACGGTGAGGAGTCCGATCGGTGGAGCGAACTCGCGCAGCGTCACGCCGATCGCGTCCGAGACGTCGCGCTCGACGACGACGCGCTCGCGGCGCTGATCGAGCGTGCTCGGGAGCGGGGGTTCGTCGCGCTCGAACTCGACGACGAGTCGCTGGCCCTGGAACCTAGCCCGGCCAGCGTCGCGCAAGAGGAACGAGCGAGCCTCGGGCGGTACCGGTGGCGGGAGATCGTCGCGAACGGCGGCGAGAGCCG
>JAEUIB010000095.1 GCA_016795255.1 Planctomycetota bacterium | reverse complement strand
CGACCTGCTGCTCGCCGCGGGCGAACTGGAGAAGCTCGCGCTGTACGTCGGCCCGGGCCGCGAAGCGCGTCCCGCGGACGTCGAGGAACTCGTGCCGCAGTCGGCGGCGCTCGATCAGTTCCGGCTGTTCGAAGAGGTCGCGACCGGCGACGCGCCGGCCGCGTTGCGGCGGTTGCGCCGCATCTGGACCGACGGCACCTCGGACCGGCGCGGCAAGCGCATGACCGACGTCCGCGGCATCGCCGCCGTCGTCGTGGCCTTGCTGTCGCGGCGGCTCGAGCTGCTGTGCCGCTACCGCGAGCTGAAGGCTCGCGGCGTCGCCGGCCCCGATCTGCAGCAGGCGCTCGGCGTGAAGAACCCCGGGCAGATGTACTTCCTCGACAAGGAAGCGTCGCTGCCGTTGCTCGCGCGCGGCGCCGAGGCGCTTCGCGTGCTGGCGGTCGCCGATCGCGGGTTGAAGTCCGGAGTCGAGCCCGAGATCGCCGTCGAGACCGCCGTCGCCCGCATGGCGTCGTGGGTCCGCGGGCACGCGCGTGCGCGGGGAGCATCGGCATGATCCGAGCGTTGCCGAAGAACGTCGTCGAGCGCATCGCGGCCGGCGAAGTGATCGAGCGTCCCGGGTCGGTCGTCAAGGAACTCGTCGAGAACGCGCTCGACGCCGGCGCCACGCGCGTCGACGTGCGCGTCGACAAGGGCGGTCGCGAACAGATCGAAGTCGCCGACGATGGTGCTGGCATCACGCGAGGCGACCTGCCGCTCGCGTTCGCGGCGCACGCGACGTCGAAACTCGAGGACGTCGACGATTTGTTGCATATCGCGTCGTTCGGATTCCGCGGCGAAGCTCTGGCGACGATCGGTGCGGTGTCGCGGGCTCGCATCGTGTCGCGCGCGCGCGGCTGCGTCGACGGTTACGCGATCGGGTGCGAGGGCGGCGTCGTCGGCGACGCCGAGCCGGCGGCTTCGCCGTTCGGCACGCGCGTGACGGTGCGCCAATTGTTCTTCAACACACCGGCGCGGTTGAAGTTCCTGAAGAGCGATCCGGCCGAAGCGGCACGCTGCCTCGATCACGTCATCGCGGCGGCGATCCCGGCGGATGGCGTCGCGTTCACGTGCGCGCTCGACGGCCGCAGCGTGCTGAACGTCCCGGCGGCCGCGACGCGGCGCGAACGCATCGCGGCGGCGTACGGCGACACGCTCGCGCGAGAGCTGATCGAAGTGCACCGGACGCTCGACGGGCTCCATGTCGACGCGTTCCTGGCGCCGCCGCGGCTCGCGAAGGCGCGGTCGGTCCATCAGGACGCGTTCCTGAACGGTCGGCCGATCACCGACGCGGGCGTGCGAGCGGTCGTCAAACAGGCCTATCGCGAGTTCCTCGCTCCGCAGCTCCAGCCGGCGTGGTTCGTGTTCCTCGGGCTCGATCCGGCCGACGTCGACGTCAACGTCCATCCGGCGAAGCGCGAGGTCCGCTTCCGCGAATCGCAGCGCGTGCTGCGCGCGCTGCATCACGTCGTGCTCGACGCGTTGCGCGGAGCCGACTTGTCGGCGCGCACGGACGGCGCCGGCGCGTGGACCCCGAGCTTGCCGTCGCGGCCGTTCGTCGCTCCGCCGCGGGCCGAAGCGTCGCCGCGGACGGAGACGATCGTGCGCACGTTCGGGACCGCCGAAGCTCCGACTCCGGCGAGCGAGCGGAGTCCCCCGGGGGAATGCGTGCGCGAAGTCGCGCCGCTGTTCCCGGAAGATCGGCCCGCTGTTCCGGCAGTGCCGGAGATCGCGCCCGGCCGATTCGTGCGCGCGTTCGACACGTACATCGTCGCTCCGTCGGGCGAAGACCTCGTGCTGATCGATCAGCACGCGTTGCACGAGCGCGTGTTGTTCGAGGAATTGCGCCGCGACGTGCTCGCCGGGGCCGTGAAGCGCCAGCGCTTGCTGTTGCCGCAGATGGTCGAAGTCGGCCGCTCGCGCATGGCGCGATTCGACGAGGTCGCGGCGTCGGCGGATCGGCTCGGACTCGAGTTGACGGCGTTCTCGCCGTCGACCGTCGCCGTCCACGCGTTGCCGGCGTTGCTCGCGCGCGCGCGCGTCGGCGATCTCGTCGAAGCGGTGTTCGACGAATCACGGCCGCTGGACGCAGCGCTGCACCGCGATCAACGCGAACTCGAGGAGCGCCTGCACACGCTCGCGTGTCGCGGAGCGGTCAAGGCCGGCGACGTGCTGCACGACGACGAGGTCATGGCGCTGCTCGACGCGGCATCGCGGCTGCCGGAAGCGAAGGCGTGCCCGCACGGCCGACCGACCAGCGTGAAGATCCCGCGCGGCGATCTCGATCGCTGGTTCAAGCGCACGGGGTTCTG
>JAEUIB010000080.1 GCA_016795255.1 Planctomycetota bacterium | reverse complement strand
GAGGGCGGCAGACGTTGCCCCTGCCCGCGGTCGGCGCCGTGATCGCGCTGCACGAGAACGACGGGCACGGTGGGCCCGGCGCGCCGATCGGCTTCACCGCCACGGCGGGTGACGGTGGCCTGGTCCAGGTGAGTGCGCTGCTGGTCCTGAGGCCGTGAACGCGGCGAACTCCGGACATGCAACGGGACGAGGCACGCCTTGGGCGTGCCTCGTCGCCGCGCTCGCGAGCATGCCGGACGACGCGACGTCGCGAGCGCGGCGCTACTTCGCGGACATCGAGGCGCACTTCGACCTCCTGTTGCTGCCGTTCTCGGACGCGCCGGTGCCGGCGCCGACGCGCGCGGAGTGGGTCGGTCGGATCCACGAGCTGATGCTGGTGTTGCTCGAGCGCTTGCGCGGCCGCGCGCGGTCCCGGTCCTCGCCGCCGCCCGCGTTGACGGAGCGCCAACGCGCGACGGCTCGCTCGACCGCGTCGTTGTTGCGCGCGATCACGCTGCGCGCGTTCCCCGAGTTCGATCGCGACGCCTCACGCTTCGTCGACGCGATGGAGCGCTACGCGAACGGCGAACTGCGCTGGCACTACGACGTGCCGCTCGACGACGGCGGCGACGCTCGCTTCGTCGCCTGCGAACCGGACAGCTCGTACCACGCGCTGTGGACCGAGTTCGCGCTGCTCGCGCTCGACCTCGACGCCGAGTCGGAGTTCCAGCGCCGCGCGCTGCCGACCTACGTCGAATCGATGCAGTTGTACGGCGAGACGTACGTCGGCGCGGACCGTCCCGAAGCGGTCGGTTCGCCGGGCCGCTTCGAGCGGACGCGCCAGGCGTCGCCGGTCCTGAAGGAACTGCTGCGCTGCGAGTGCGGCGCGCTCGACCACGACGCGCTGGTCGCGCGACACGTCGTGCTCGTGCGGCGCTACTGCGTGGTCTGACGCGGCGAGAACGTCAGGCTCACGGACTCGCAGGGTCGTCGCGGGCGATGAGTTCGCGTGCCCACGCGATGGCCTCGTCGAGCGTCGTGATCTCGCCGTCCAATTGGCGTTCGAACACCATCGCGAGCAGGCGTCCGAGTCGCGGGCCCGGCCGGACGCCGAGCTCGATCAAGTGCCGCCCGAGCAGCAGCGGTTTCGGCGCTCCGTCGCGCACGCGCAGCCGCTCCGCGTGCTCGAGCAACCACGACGAGTCGCCGCACGCGGAGACGGGCAGCGCGCGACCGCGGCCGTCCGCATCGGCGACCGCGGTCAGCATCCGCAGATCCGCCTCGAGCGCGAGCCGCCGCACCGCCGCATCGCTGACGGCGCCCTGCGCGCCCAATTGTCCGGGCCGAAGATGCAAGCGGACGAGCGCGACGACCTCGTCGGCCAGGTCGGATTCGCGCGACAGCCGCTGGCACGCCGCGCGCGCCACCGCTTCGCCGCCGGTGTCGTGGGCGTGCGCCCTCAGCCGCGCGTTCTTCCACGCGGTCGTCGGCGCCTTGCCGAGGTCGTGGAACAGCACGGCGAGCATGAACGCGAGCGGCCGCGGGACGTGGTCCCGCATCGTCACCGCGTGGTCGAGACACAGCGCGGTGTGATCGAACACGTCGCCTTCGGGATGCCAATGATCGTCCTGCGGGACGCCGCGCAGCGCCGCGAGTTCGGGGAACGTCGTGATCGCGCCGGTCTCGACCAGCGCGTGCATGCCGGTGGACGGGCGCTTGCCGCGCAGCAGCCACTTCTTCACTTCGTCCCACGTGCGTTCCTGCGGCAGCTCCGACAGGTCGAGCGTTCGGCACAACGCCGCCGTCTCCGCGTCGATGCCGAAGTCGAAGCGCGCCGCGAACTGCACGATGCGCAGCACGCGCAGGGGATCCTCGACGAACGCCGCCGACACGTGACGTAGCCGGCGGCGCCGCAGGTCCGCCGCGCCGTCGAACGGGTCGACGACCTCGCCGGTCAGCGGATCCTCGAGGATCGCGTTGATCGTCAGATCGCGCCGCGCGCAGGCCTCGACCTCGGACAGGAACGGGTCGGCGGCGACGTGGAACCCGCGATGTCCGCGCGCGACCTTCGAGTCCCGCCGCGGCAAGCCGACGTCGACGGTGACGCCGGACCGCGTCAGCTTCAGGATGCCGAACGCGCGGCCGACGTCGTCGACCCGACCGAGCTCGGCCAGCGTCGAGACCAGCGCGTCGGGCTCGACGCGGTAGACCTCGAGATCGGCGTCCTTGGCGTCCTGTCCGAGCAGGCGATCGCGGACCGCGCCGCCGACCAGGAACGCACGTCCGCCGCGTCGCGAGACGGCGCGGGCGACGGCGCGCGCGAGTTCGAGTGCCGGAGTCATGCGCCGGCATTAGAGCCGGTCGCCGAAGTCTCCCGAAGCTCCAACGCGCACGCGGTTCGTGAAGAACGGATGAGCTTCCGCGACGCGACGCTTCGTCGCGCAGGGGTGCATTGATCCGGATGCCGATCCCGCTATCCTCCCGGGACTCTCCCGCTCTTCGGGCGCCATCCGTTGGGGCGTGGATCCACTCGCAGCACCACCCGGGATTCCCCCAGAGAGGTTCCACCATGGTCAAGAAGTCGTTCCTCGCGCGTTTGTTCGGCCGCGACGAAGCCAACGGAGCCCACGAAGAGCGGGACGAACCGGTGCTGCCGCGCAAGTCGTCGCAGACGCGCGCCGAAACCGCGGCCCGTCCGCAGCACGCGTCGCATCGTCCCGAGCCGCGGGTCGTCCTCGAGGACGCTCCGGCTTCGCCGGCGCCGTCCCGGGCGACGGTCGAAGAGGTCGAGCTCGCGCCGGTGACGCCGGCTCCAGCGGCGCCCGAAGCGCGCCCGGCGACCGGCCCGAACCTGAAGGCGACCGAGATGTCGCGTCAGGAAGAAGTCGCGGTCCGGCTGCAAGAGGGCTTCCAGGGCATCAACCAGGTCCTCAGCGGCATCGATCGCAAGATCGATCAGCAGCAGCGCTCGTCCGAAGAGCTGATGCTGTCGGTGCGCAAGATCCCCGAGCTGATGAAGGACGTTCCTGACGCGTCGCGGGCGGGACTCGAATTGCTGGCGACCATCTCGTCCGTCATGGAGCAGCAGAGCCGCACATCGCAGGAATTGCTGCACCGCCTGTCCGACGTGCCGAAGCTGATGGACGCCGTCGAACAGCGTCTGCGCACCGAGTCGAAGGCGACGGCCGAGGCGGCCACGGCGGCGCGGTTGGCCGCGGAGCGCAGCGCGACGAACGCGGAAGCGACGCTCGGTGACGTGCGGACGAAGGTCGACGGCCTGGCCGACAACTACGCGAAGCGCCAGGAAGAGCTGATGGCGGAACTGCGCCGCCAGCAGTCCGAGAACGACCGTCGCATCGAACTCGTGCTGAAGAAGTCGGCCTCGACGACGAAGGTCATGATCTTCCTCGTCGTTCTGGCGATCGCCGCGTTCCTGCTGGTCGTGAACGCGCTGTCGGCGCGCTGAACGGACGACGCGGAACGGGCACTCCCGAGGGTCCGAACGAGGCCGTTCGGAAGGCCGGCCGCGGCGCTCCGACGTCGCTCGGATCCGTTCGCCGGAGCTGAGGTTGCGTCGAAGGCGCTCGATCGGGTTCCGCGGTGTGCGGTTGCTTGTGGACAACTCGGGGAAAACCGGGCTTCCGCCAGCGGGACTCGGTGGCTGAACGACGATGCTCCGGATCGTTGAGAATGGCCTAAGTGTGCTTCCGAGTGTGCCTTATGGACAAATATAAAGGTTAGGACCTCGTAAACCGCTGCGGATTGGCGAACGGAGCCTGAACTGTGGATGACGATGCGTCGGATCGGCCAATACGCGCCGATTTCAGCGAGAGTCCCGAACTTGGATGATGCGAGAGCGGAACGCTCGCCCGGTTGCGCTTGAACCGACGGCTGGAAGGATCGATCCGATGACCGGTTCCGGCCCGAGTGCGCGCACCGCGGCATTGCTCGTCGCGGCGCTGTGCGTCGTCTGGGGCAGCACCTGGGTCGTCATCGCGGCGGGTTTGGACTCGATGCCGGCGTTCACGTCCGCGGCGATCCGCTTCGCCGTCGCCGCGTTCGCGATGGTGTTCGTCGTGCGCATGCTCGCCGGGCGCGAAGGCGGCCGGCCG
>JAEUIB010000073.1 GCA_016795255.1 Planctomycetota bacterium | reverse complement strand
GAACGAGAAGTCCGGCACGCCGTCCTGCGCCGCGGCGAGGATGGATTTGGCCAGTCGGTACAGCGCGCAGTTGAGTCCGTCGAACAAGCGGTGGATCGGGTCGTGCTCGTCGGCGGCGGTGGTGAGGAACAGCTCCTTGATCTTCGCGAAGCAGGACGGGCAACGGGACGCGTGCTCGAGGATCGAACTCGAATCGCCGAGTGGTCGCAGCGCGGCCAGCAGGCTCTTCGGATCGCGCGCGACGTCGGGACAGCCCGAGGTCACGAGCGAGGGTCGGACCGGCTTGCGCCGGGTCGTCTTGCGTTCCCGCGTCGGAATCATGGTCAGAAAGACCCTCCAGCCGCTTCCTCGCCGTCGAACTGGAACGCCGAACTCTCGGCGTCCTCCGTCGCGAGACGTGCGATGAACGAGAGCGTGCTGGCGTAGAGATCGAACAGATCTCGCACCACGCTCTCGCCGGTACGGCCCTCTTGCACCGCGTGTTCGAACGCGAGCAGAGCCGTACGCAACGTCCCGAACGGCCGACGATCGGGGAAGAACCAGTTCCATCCGCGCTGCAGGTGCGCCGCGAGGCCGCGACAGAACTCCTGCACCGCCAGGCGTTCGGTGACGCCCGCTTCTTTCACCAACCGAGGCCAGCGCGTGAACGCTTGGTCCGGTCGAACGGCACGCAGCGGCGTCCACAGACGGCGCTGTTCGTCGGCCGAGAACCCCTTGCGGTCCTTCGCCGACGTCGCATTCGGGATCTGCGCGATGACCAATCGCTGTTGCAGGTCGCTGAGCGACAGTGCGAACAGGTCGACGACCATCGTCGCGACGTAGTCCGGCGTCCGCACGTCCGCGGCAGAGGCCGCGCTGGGAGCCGTCCGCGCGTCGATGCGCAGTTGTTCGTCGAATCGAGCGCGAACCAACCGGAACCGCGCGAGGTAGCCCTCGGCCAGGCGGAAGCGGCGGCCACCGTTCAGTCGCTCCGAACCGGCCTCGAGCAACTCGAGCAGTTCGCCGCGGAAGCGGTTCCACGCCTGGGGATGTTCGCTCTCGAGTTCGAGTCTCGCCGCGTCGTCGCCGACGCCGCGGATGAACGACTCGCCGAGGACGAACAACCAGAAGGAGACGAAGTCGACGATGCGTCCGGAGCGATAGCGCGCTCGCGCCGCGGCTTCGGCGACGCCGTTGACGACGTCGGACAGCGCGCGCGCCGAACGCTCACGGCCGCGCAGGTGGACGATGAACTCGGCCGCCTTGCCGCGCTGCTCTTCGAGCGTCGCATCGTCGCGTGCGATCGAAGCGACTTCGTCGAGCAGCTCGCGCACGCCGTCGCGCGCGCGCTCGAGCAATGCCGAGTCGTCGCTGCCGCGGACGAGGTCTCGCACGAGCCGGACACCGAGCTGTCGACCTCCGGTTCGGAGGTCGGACAGGCTCTCAGTGTCCGGAACCTTGAACCGGTACTGGCTGATCATGGGATCCGTCGTAGGTGAAGGCCGACCCCGTCTGTCGCATGACGACGGAGATCGGCCCGTTGGACTTGTTCGAGTTCTTGCCACCGCTCGGCGTGCCGGACTGCACCGAAGGCATCGCCGCGGACGCCGTCGCCGACGTCGTGCTCTGCGTCGCGGTCATCGCGAGCTGCGTCGACGTCACCGATTGCACCTGCATCGTGCCTGCCGGCTTCGTCGCCGCTGCGCTCGCGCCGAGCGCGGTCGATTCGTCGGCGGTGGCTTCGGGAGTTTCGACGTCGGCCTTCAGCGCGATGGGCTCCGACCACCACAGCGCCGCGGTCATCGTGTCGAGGAGAAGCACGCGGACGACGACGGTGCTCGCGAGCAATTGCTGCGCGTCCATCGTGGCCGGCACGATTCCCGACAACACCGCGTTCGGAGCTCCGGGCACGACCGGGACCGGCAGCAGCAACCCGGTCGCGATCTCCTCGATGCTCGGCGCGCTCGTCGTCGGATTCGTCGCGGATTGCGGCGCATCGGAGAACAGCACGGCCGCGAGGTGTCCCGCGGGAACCGGGAACGACAACGAGAACGAATCTCCCGGTGCCTCCGGTGCGTCGAACACCATTTGCACGGCGAGTTCGCTCGCTGGTTCGGCCGATGCCCACGTGGTGGACGCATCGATGGCGAGGAGGGCGAACAGCGTAGCCCGCAGACGAGCGCGAGGTCCGACCTCGCGCAGCAGGCGTGGCGCCTTCGCCGGTTCAACGTCGAGCACGAATTCCTCCGACTCCCCCGCGTGCGGGGGCGCCTGAAACTCCGGAGCCTGCACCGCGTCCTTGGACTGCGACCGTCGCCGAAACGGATCGCGGACTTCGATGCGGCCCAACCGTTCGATCTTCGCGACCCGCCGCCGACGCCCCGACGCACCGGTGTGCGACGGACGTCTCCTCCGATCACTCGTCAGCGGAATCGCGTCGAAGACCACCCTGGACACGGCCCGCGGCGTTCGAGCGCCCCGGGCACGAGGAGCTCGGCCGTTCGGCCGCATTCCTCGGGGCGGCCTTCATCGGCAAGGACTTCGCGATCTGACGGGGCATTTTGTTTTTTTGTCCGGATTCGCGGAACCAACGCCACCCTGGACCGAACGACTGACGGACGTTCGAATTCGCCCGCGCAGTTCCACCGAGGGCCCGATGCAGTTCGCGGACGTCGCACTCCACCTTCCGCTCGACCAGACGTTCACGTACGCGATCCCGCAAGCGTTGCGCGCGGCGGTCGTGCCCGGCGTTCGCGTGCGCGTGTCGTTCCAGAATCGCCAGGTGGGCGGGACGTGCGTCGCGGTCCACGATCGTGCGCCGACGTTCGCGGTCAAACCGCTGATCGCGTTGGTCGAGCCGAAGCCGCTGTTCACGCCGACGATGCTCCGGCTCGCACGATGGATCGCGCGGCGGTACGGCGCGGCGATCGGCGAGACGCTCGACGCGGCGTTGCCGTTCGCAGTGCGCAGCGGCGGACAAGGTCGTTCGATCACGCTCGTCGAACCGCTCGCGGAGCGCGCGGCCCTCGACACCGCGATGGCGGAGCTCGAAGGCAAGCAGCCGAAGCAAGCGCGCGCGCTGCGCTTGTTGCTCGAAGCCGGTGAACCTCTCGAACTCCGCGAGCTGTGCGCACGCGCAAAGATCGGCGAGTCGCCGATCCGAACGCTCGCGAAGCACGATTTGGTGAAGCTCGTTCGCACCGCTGCGAAGCCGAAGGACATGTTCTCCGCGGCCGTCGCGCACGAACCGGACAAGACGCTCACGACCGCACAGTCGCTCGTCCTCGGAGCGGTGCTCGATGCGATCGCGACCGGCAAGCACCGTGAGTTCCTGCTGTTCGGAGTCACCGGCAGCGGCAAGACCGAGGTGTATCTGCAGGCGTTGTCCGAGGTCGTGCGGCGTGGACAGCAGGCGATCGTGCTCGTTCCCGAGATCGCGCTGACGCCGCAGACGGTCGCGCGCTTCCGCGCACGATTCCGACGCGTCGCCGTGTTGCACTCGCACCTGACGGATGCCGAGCGCCACCAGCAATGGCGCGCCATCCAACGCGGCGAGGCCGACGTGATCATCGGCGCGCGCTCGGCGATCTTCGCGCCCGCGCCGCGGCTCGGGCTCGTGATCCTCGACGAAGAGCACGAGAGCACGTTCAAGCAGCAGAACTCGCCGCGTTATCACGCGCGAGACGTCGCGCGGACGCGTTGTCGTTTCGAGCGGGCCGTGTTGCTGCTCGGCTCGGCGACGCCGGCCCTCGAGAGTTACCAACGCGCATTGGTCGGTCGTTCGACGCTGCTGAAGCTGAAAGAACGCGTCGGCGGCGGAGCCTTCCCCGACACGATCGTCGCGGACCTCAATCAGGTCGTGCCCGGCACACGCGCGCGATTCCTGTCGGATCGGCTGCGCGCGCTGATGGACGAAGTCCTCGCTCGCGGCGAGCAGGTCATCTTGTTCCTCAATCGCCGCGGGTTCGCGACCGGCGCGTGGTGCAACGCGTGCGGCGTGCCGCTGAAGTGCCCGCATTGCGACATCGCGCTCGTCTTCCATCGGCGCATCGGTCGCGTCCTGTGTCACTACTGCGGGCACGAGCAGCGATTGCCCGACACCTGCGGCACGTGCCAGAAGCCGTTCCGCTTGTCCGGCTTCGGCACCGAGCGCGTCGAGGACGAAGTGCGCCACTCGTTCCCGCGCGCGCGCGTCGCGCGCATGGACTCGGACACGATGAAGGCGCGAGGTGCACACGAGGCCGTGCTCGCGGCGTTCCGCGAGCGCAAGGTCGACGTGCTCGTCGGCACACAGATGATCGCGAAGGGGCTCGACTTCCCCGACGTGACGTTGGTCGGCGTCGTGTCGGCCGACCCGACGCTGATGATCCCGGACTACCGAGCCGCGGAGCGGACGTTCTCGCTGCTCGCGCAGGTCGCGGGGCGTGCCGGTCGCTCGGACAAGGGCGGCGTCGTGCTCGTCCAGACGCGCAACCCCGACCACTTCGCGGTGCGCCTCGCGTTGGCGCACGACTACGAGACGTTCGCGCGCTACGAGATCGACGCGCGGCGCAAGGACGGCTA
>JAEUIB010000072.1 GCA_016795255.1 Planctomycetota bacterium | reverse complement strand
GTCAAGCAGGGCGGCGGCGGACTCGTCGCGTCGATCTACACCGACGACCGCAAGTTCCTGAAGGACTGCGTGTCGGCGATCGCCGCGTCGCACGGCCGGCTGTTCCTCGGCTCGACGAAGATCGCCGGACAATCGCCGGGCCCCGGCACGGCGCTGTCGCAACTGCAGCACGGCGGCCCCGGCCGAGCCGGCGGTGGTTGCGAACTCGGCGGCGAGCGCGGCTTGTTCCACAACATGCAGCGCGTCGCGCTCGAGGGCTACGGTCCGCTGCTCGACTACCTGATGCAGTGATGCGGTGAGTCCTCGCATGTCCGACGGTCCCGATCGACTGCCGCGCCTCACGCTGACGTTCGGTCTGCTGCTCGCCGCGATGGGGTACGCGATCTACTTCGCGACCGGTCGCACGACGTTCGGCGCGATGTCGCCGACGTTCCTCGGGATCCCGATCGTGTTGTGCGCGGTGGTCGCGAACACGAGCAAGCTGCGCGGCGTGGCTTGGCGGATCGCGGTCGTCTGTGCGCTGATCGGCTTCTGCATCGCGGCGTACAAGCTGCACGACGCCGGCGCGTTCGACGCGTCGCGCCGGCCGGTCGAGATCGGGTTGACGGTGGACGCGAAGGACCTGCCGCCGGCGCTGGCGGCCCTCGAGCCGGCGGAGCGCTCGATCGCCCTGCAGCGCGCCGAGCGCCAATGGCGCGCGGCGTTGGTGTCGTGGCCGGTGTTCGCGCTGTTTTGCATCGGCTACGTCGCGCTGACTTGGTCGATCCGGCCACGGTCGGGCTCGGGAACCGGCGACGGCGCTCGCTGACTGGGCAGCCCCGGGAACGCGATTCCCGCGCGTTTCACCCAAGTTCCGGCGTGTTGCTCCGCACAGACCCGCCCCCGGGCGGGAAATCTTCGCGGACGAGCGCGACCTCGACCGATCCACGTGGTGCCATGAGACGGTCCAGTCCACCTCGGAGTCCTTCAGGAAGCGCTTGGCATCGGTCCTGCGGTTCGTGTTCTTCTTCGGTGGCGTCTGCTCGGTCGACGCGTTCGCGCGGCCGCCGAAGCCGGCTCGTGGCGGCGGCGGTCCCCAGGCCGAACGGCCGGTCAAGCCGAAGCGGCCGGCGAAGCCGAACCGACCGAACAAGAAGAAGGTGCTCGACAAGTTCGACACCGACGGCGACGGCAAGCTCAGCCCCGCGGAGAAGGCGAAGGCCAAGGCCTGGAAGCAGGCCAAGCGCGAACGCAAGGGCAAGCGCGAGGCCTGAAGCACCGGGAGTCTTCGGAATCGTTCGCTCGGCCCGCCCGCGATCGTCGATCGCGGGCGGGCCGCGTTCGTTCCTCGAGCGGTCAGCCCGGCATGAGTCCGCCGAAGAACTCGAGCACACGTCGCGCGGCGCCGAGCCCGATCGCGTAGACGGGCTGGCTGCCCTTGACGAGCAGCAGCACCAGCAGGACGTTGAAGATGATCCGATTGGCCGGGTTCTCGGCGAGGACGCGGAACGGTCGGACGAAGTTGCCGAGCACGGTGGCGCCGTCGAGCGGCGGGATCGGCACCAGGTTCAGCACCATCAGCACGAAGTTCAGACCCGTGCCGACTTCGAGGACGTACTCGACGTTCGAGTACAGCGGCTCGTCGATGCGGCCATGCCCGAAGCGCGCCCACAGCGTGAGGCCGAGCGCGAACGCGATGCCGAGCACGAGGTTCGTCGCCGGGCCGGCGAACGCGACGAACGCGTCGGCGTAGCGACCTCGGAAGCGCCACGGACTGACCGGCATCGCGCCGAACGCGATGCCCGCGACGGCGAACAACAGCAGTCCGAAGCCGCCCATGTGGACGACCGGATTCAGCGTCATGTGCCCGGTGTGGATCGGGGTGTCGTCGCCGACCCGGATCGCCGCGAAGCCGTGCGCGAGCTCATGCAGCACGATCGCCATGACGACGACGAGCACGTGCGCGATCAGATGCGCAGGGTTCTCTTGCCACAGATCGGCGACCCACCAGCTCGGCATCGGGGACTCCTGCAGAAGGGGCGCGGAGTGTAAATCGAAGTCCGCGAATCCGTCATGACTGCGGCGACGTCGCGGCGCTCGCTACCCTGCCGCGATGAACGAGTACTTCGCGACTTGCACTCTCGGGCTCGAGGACGCGCTGTCCGCCGAACTCGTCGCCTTGGGAGCGACCGACGTCGAGGCGTTGCGCGGCGGAGTCCGCTTCTTCGGCGAGCCCGAACTCGCCTACGCGGCGAACCTGTGGCTGCGCAGCGCCACGCGCGTCCAGGAACTGCTGCTGCGGAGCGAGGTCGACTCGCCGGACGCGATGTACGCGGCGGTGCAGACGATCGACTGGAGCCGCTGCATGACCGTCGAGCAGACGCTCGCGGTCGAAGCGGCCGTCCGCGACTCGTTCTCGACGCATTCCGGATTCGTCGCGCTGAAGGTCAAGGACGCGGTCGTCGACTGGTTCCGCGAGCGGCATCGCCGCCGCCCGTCGGTCGATCCGAAGGATCCGCACCTCGCGCTGCACCTCGTGCTGCGGCGCAACGTGATGACGCTGTATCGCAACCTGTCGGGCGCGAGCCTCCACAAGCGCGGCTACCGACCGATCCAGGTCAAGAGCCCGCTGAACGAGGCGACCGCCGCGGGATTGCTGCTCGCGTCCGACTGGGATCGTCGGTCCGCGATCGTCGATCCGATGTGCGGTTCCGCGACGTTCCTGATCGAAGCGGCGTGGATCGCGATGCAGCGCGCGCCGGGACTCGGCCGCCGCTTCGCGTTCGAACGCTGGCCGGACTTCGATCGCGACCTGTGGATCGCGACCAAGCAAGTCGCCGAAGAACGCATGCTGCGCGAGCTGCCGTTCCGCTTCCAAGGTTCCGACCACCACGCCGGCGCGCTGTCGTTGGCCGAGCGCGCGATCCGCGCCGCGCAGGTCCACGGCTGCGTCGAACTCTCGCAATCCGACGTCGACACGTTCGTGCCGAGCCATCCGTTCTCGACGGTGTTCGTGAATCCGCCGTGGGGCGAACGACTGTCCGAAGAAGAGTCCGGCGACGACGTCGAGGACGCGTGGACGCGGCTCAGTCACTTCCTGCATCGGCAATGCGGCGGCAAGACGGCGTACGTGCTGTCCGGCAACGAATCACTGACGCGGCTGCTCGGCCTGCGCGCGAGCCGGCGCATCCCGGTGATGGTGGGGCCGATCGAGTGCCGGCTGCTGAAGTACGAGATCCGCGCGAAGTCCGGCCCCGCCGGGGATCAGGATCGCGGGGGATCGGCGTAGAGCGCGATCACCGCGTCGAGATCGAGTCCGACGTGGCGGTGCCAGCGCACGATCGCGGCGAGTCGGTCGAGTTCGGCGATCCGCAGCGCGCGCACCGCGTCGCGGGTGGTGCACGGACCGATCAGGCCGACCGCGACGATCTCCTCGACGAACGCGACGTCGACGCGATAGCAGAGCGCGGCGGCTTCGATCGTCACGTACCAGTCGCCGTCCTGTTCGAACGGATCGGTGTTCATGCGGAACTCCCGCCGCCGGATTCGCGGGCCAACTCGCGCAGCAGCTCGCGTTGCTTCGGGGTCAGCGTCGGCGGCAGCACGAAGCGCACGACGGCGTAGAGGTCGCCGCGCCCGCCGCCCGCCGTCGCGAGGCCTTGTCCGCGCAATCGCAAGCGCGTGCCGGCCGCGGTCTCCGCGGGCACCGTCAGCGAGCCGCGCCCGCGCGGCGTCACGACCTCGACCTTGGTGCCGACGAACGCGTCCCACGGCGTGACGCGCACGTCGGTCTCGAGGTCGTCGCCGACCACGCGGTAGTCGGCGTCGGATTCGAGCCGCAGCGTCAGGATCAAATCGCCGGCGGCCGCGCCGTCGCCGGGCTCGCCGAGGCCCTTGAGGCGAAGCACGAGGCCGTCGCGCACGGCTTCGGGGATCGTCAGGTCGATCGACTTCTCGACGCGCACGTGGCCGACTCCGGCGCACGTGGCGCAGACGTGGTCGTCGACGAAGCCGACGCCGCCGCAGCGCGCGCACGGCGCGTCGGCCGGGATCTGCAGCGAGCTTTTGCCGCGATGGACCGCCTGCGACGCCGGCAAGCTCAACTCGGCGTGCACGTCGGCGCCGCGCTGGCGGAAGCGCTCGTGCCGGCGCGAGCCGCCGGTCTTCCGGCGCATGTCCTCGCCGAACAGGTTCGAGAAGAAGTCGGAGAAGCCGCCGGCGCCGCCGAACGCTTGCTCGAACTCCTCGCGGCTCATGCCCTTCTCGCCGGGCGGCGGCGTGAAGTCCTGGCCGTGCTGCCAGTGCTCGCCGAACTTGTCGTACTTCTTGCGCTTGTCCGCGTCGGACAGCACTTCGTACGCCTCGCTGATGCGCTTGAACTGGGCTTCGGCCGCCGGCCGGTCTTTCTCCGGATGGCGGTCGGGATGCCATTTCATGGCCAACTTGCGGTAGGCCTTCTTGATCTCGTCGGCGGAGGCATCCCGCTTCACGCCGAGCGCTTCGTAGTAGTCCTGGAACTTCACGCGGCGGAGTCTAGCCACCGGCCGGAGCGTGGGGACAGGTGCGGGGACAGACGCGGGGACAGACCCCGGCCGTTCCCGGCGTCGGCGCGCTAGCCGCCTGCCGGCTCGGCGCTCACGTGGGTCGTCTCGCCCGCGCGAACTTCGAGCGGGGCTGCGCTTTGGGAGCTGAACGACTCGTAGCGCCCGATCGGCACGTCGATCGCCGTCGCGGACCCGTCCGCTTCGCACGCCGTTTGGATCATCACGGCCGTCCCGTCCGGCAGCTCACCCCGGAAACTCACCCAACCGTTCGACGGCTT
>JAEUIB010000013.1 GCA_016795255.1 Planctomycetota bacterium | reverse complement strand
GGCCCATGCGTGCCCAGGCTCGGGAGGGTTCGAACCGACGCTGTCGGTGCAGAACTGCCCGATCGCCGGATCACCGCTCGAGTTCACGATCGACGACGCGCTCGGCGGCACGCGCGGCTTCCTGCTGATCTCGACCGGCGTCACGCCGATCCCGTTCAAGACGGCGTGCGCGCTGGACCTGAACTTCCCGGTAACGAAGGTCGCGACCTTCGCGACGTCGGGCTTCGGCCCCGGCAACGGCGAAGCGTCGATCGCGTACCCGCTGCCGCTCGCGCGCGCGGGCACGACGTTCGCCGCGCAGGCCGTCGTGCGCGATCCGGCGAGTCCGAATCAAGCCGTCGTCACGAACGCCGTCGTCGTCGACGTGGAGTGACGCGCCGCGGTCCGAGCTCCCGCCCGATCCGTTCCGCCTCCGAGGTCCAAAGAACCATGGGTGCATTCGTTCGAACCCTTCGCGCGATCCCGTTCGCCGGCCTGCTGTCGATCGTGGGGAGCCCGAGCGTCGCGCACGCGGATCCGCCGTGGTTCTCACCGTCGGGTCAGTTCGTGCCTTCGTCGAACCTCTCGACCGTGCGCTGGACGTTTTGCGACGTCGATGGTGACGGACGCCAGGACCTGGTCGGCATCAAGGGCGCCGAGATCCACGTCGGCATCGGCGACGGGAACTCGAACTTCGCGTTCAGCGTCGCCGCACTGCCGCAGGACCCCCTGACTCCATTCGCTCCCGTCGTCGCACGCCTGGACGCGGATCCGTTCCCCGACCTGTTGTTCGTGGATTCCTCGACCGGGAGTTGTTCCGTTTCTTGGGGCGACGGCCTCGGCAACTTCACCGCGGGGCCGAACTCACCCACGATCGCGACTTCGGTCGATCCGGTTGCCTTCGACTTCGACGCCGACGGTGTCTCCGAGATCGCGCTGGTCCGCTCGACCGGCAAGCTGGAGGTGCTGCGCGTCGACTCGAACGGATGGCAAGTCGCCGCGACCACCCCGTCACTCTCGGGCACCATCCGCGTCCTCCAGCACGGCGACTGCGATGGGGATGGGCTCGAAGACCTGATCGTCGGAAGCGTTCTCGGCGGGAACGGGACGCTGCGTGTGCTCCGCGGCAATGGCGCGAGCGCGTTCGTGACCTCGACCACGCTCGCGATGCCGACGGGGTTCGGGATCGGCGCGCGCGTGCAGCCTGTCGACCTCGACTCCGACGGCGACCTCGACGTCGCGGTGCAGCCCGCGAGCGGGAACGCAACGGTGCCCACGTTCAAGAACGACGGGACCGGCGCGTTCACGAGCGCAGCGGCCGTGCTGCTCCCCGCGACGCACTTCACGTTCGACGACCTCGACGACGACGGGTTCGTCGACCTCGTCGGCGGCACTCAGGCGCAACTGAACGTGGGCTGGAACGACGGCACCGGTGGGTTCGCGATCGATCCGGTCTCGTACGCCATCCCGAACCCACTGGCCTCTCCGGCACTCGTTCGGCTCGACGGCGACGCGTTCCCCGAGTTCGTGTTCTCGCAGACGAATGGCGGTGTCGCCGCGAAGCACGCTCGCGTGTTCGTCGCGCGCGGCATCGGTCCAGGGCGCTGGGCGCTCTCGCCGGGATTCAGTCCGAGTACGGCGCCGCACGGCTTCGGCGCGGCCGATCTCGATGGCGACGGCGACGACGATGCCGTCGGTCTGCTGGGACTGGGACTGACTCAATACAAGAACGACGGCGTCGACCTGCTCACTCCGTTGCCGACCGTGACGACCCACGCGACCGCGACGATCCGGTTCGCCGACCTCGATCAAGACGGATTGCTGGACGGCTTGGCCGCGGGGAACTTGGCCGGCAAGACTCCTTACGGCGTCGCCGTCGCGAGGAACCAGCACGGAGTCCTCGCCACGACGACGCTGGCCTCCGCGACGTCGCCCGGGCTGATCGCGAACGGTGTCGACTTCACCGTGGGCGATTTCGACGGGGACGGGGACGAGGATGCGTTCGTCACGGCCTCGTCGATGGACATCCCCGGCTCGGTCACGCCGCACACGCTGCGCGGACTGCGGAATCAAGGCGGCAACCTCGTGCCGAGTCCGATCCTCGTGCCCGCGATCGGCGGGCTCGACACCACGCTGCACGCAGTCGCGAGCGCCGACGCCGACAACGACGGGGATCTCGATCTGTTCGTCGTCGATCTCGACCCCGCCACGGGCGACGTCACGTTGCTCCGGAACGATGGTGCCGGCGGGATGATCGGAGCGGTGACGCTCCCGATCGACGTGTCGAACGATCTCCACTCCTTGCAGGTCGTCGACGTCGATGGCGACGGCAACGTCGATGTCGTGGGCGGCGTCTTCTTGAACCAGATCCAAGTCCTGCCGGGGCTCGGCGGTGGCGTGTTCGCTGCCGCGATGGACCTCGGATTGCCGGGCTACTCCGACCTCCTGCGCTTCGCGGACTTCGACGGGGATGGCCGACTCGACGTCGTGGCTTTGGGCGATTCGTCGGTGGTGCACGTCCTCGAGCAGGTGAACCCGTTCTCCTTCGCGCTCACGCAACTCGTGGCCATCGCGTTCGGATCGTGGACCGTCGTGCCTTGCGAAGCGGACGGGGATGGCCGGATCGACCTCGTCGCGACGCGCTCGAACTCGAATCGGCCGTTCCTGATTCGGCGCGCGTGCGCGGGCGACACCGCGCCGAGCGCGAACGCGTGCGCCGGTTCCGGAGGCATCGCGCCATCGCTGACGGCGCACCGCTGTCCGCTGGCGGGGCAAACGATCGAATTCGAGATCGACGACGCGCTCGGCGGCACGCGCGGCTTCCTGCTGATCTCGACCGGCGTGACGCCGATCCCGTTCAAGACCGGCTGCGCACTCGACCTGAACTTCCCGGTGACGAAGGTCGCGACCTTCGCGACGTCGGGCTTCGGCCCCGGCAACGGCGAAGCGTCGATCGCGTACCCGCTGCCGCTCGCGCTCGCGGGCACGACGTTCGCCGCGCAGGCCGGCGTGCGCGATCCGGCGAGTCCGAATCAAGCCGTCGTCACGAACGCCGTCGTCGTCGACGTGGAGTGAACGGGCGCGCACCCGCAGGACACCGACGAAGTCACCTCCGCCGAACCGGCAACCGGGTCGAAGCCCTGATGGTGCCGGGTCGACCCGTCGAGCACTCCACCCGCTGCCGAGAGGAACGGTCCCATGGGAGTTCCCGATCAACTCTTCGGCTCGGGGATCGTCACGCTCGACGAAGACCGACGATGCAGATTGCCGAGCAAGCTCCGTCGCGTGCTGCTCGACGAAGGCAATAGGACGACCGCGGTCGTCTTGCTCCACACGGTTCCACCGAGGTCGCTACGGATCGTGGACGTCGGACCGGTGCATCCGATCTTGGCGAACAGCTCGCCTTCGACCAAGTGGGCGAGGCTCTTGGGCGCCCGAGCCGCCGGGCACGCGCGCTACGTCCGCTGCGATGCACGTGGCCGCTTCCCGGTCGCGACGTGCTTCTTGGAGCATCTGGGGATCCACCGTGAAGCGCACCCGAGGCTCGTCGTGGTCGGCTGCGGTCGGTCCATCGCACTGCTCACGATCGACGCGTGGTCGCGACTCGAACGCGCGCGCGACGACGAGTTCACCCGCCTGATGAACCGCTTTCCGAGCCCACCGGATCATCCGTCGGAGTGATCCGCGCGTCGTCCCGATTCACGCGCGCAGAGCGGCGAGCGGCGGCGCGTCGAGCACGGCCTTGCGATTCAGCAAGCCGAGCGTGACCGTCAGCGCCGGTAGCGCGACCAGCGCGATCGCGATCGAGCCCGGCGCGAACGCGAACGTCGCGTCGAACCACTGCGTCGCGACCAGCCAGCCGAGACCGCACGACAACACGCCGCCGACGAGTGCGGCGAGGAAGCCGAGCGCCGCGTACTCGAGCGCGAGGCTCTTCGCGACCGTCTTGCGCGACGCGCCGAGCACGCGCAAGAGCACGCTCTCCTCGACGCGCTGCGCGCGACTCGCGAGCACGGCGCCGACCAGCACCAGCAGGCCCGCGACGATCGAGAACGCCGCCATGAAGCGGATCGCCGAGCCGACGCGTTCGAACAACTGATCCGCCGTCGCGAGGATCGACGTGACGTCGATCGACGACACGTTCGGGTACGCGTCGAGCACGCGCCGTTGCAGCGCGCCGATCGCCGCCGCGCCTTCGGCGCGCGTGACGAGCACGTGGAACTTCGGCGCCGCCTCGAGCACACCGGTCGGGAACACCATGTAGAAGTTCGGCCGCACCGCGCGCCAATTGACGCGACGGATGCTGTCGACGACGCAGTCGACGTCCTGGCCTTGCACGTCGAACACCAGCTGATCGCCGCGCTCGAGCGCGAGGCGCTCGGCGATGTCCTGCTCGATCGAGATCGGGACGGGCTTCGTCAGGTCGGTGACGGCGCCGGTGAACGTGCCGTCGATGATGGTTTCGGTGTGCTCGAGCGAGTCGCGATACGTCGAGCGGTACTCGCGCCGCAGCGCCCACCGCGGTCGTCCGCTGTCCTCGGTGATGTCCTGCGACTTCACGCCGTTCACGGAGCGGATGCGCATCGTGATGATCGGCGCCTGCTGCGCGACCTCGAGCCCTTGCGCGCGGATCAACTGCGCGAGGCCGTCGACTTGGTCGTCTTGGACGTCGAAGAAGATGATGTTCGGCTCGCCGTCGCCGGAGATCGTCTCGATCTCGGCGAGCAGCGTCGAGCGCGCTTGGACCAGCGTCAGCAACGCCGCGGTGCCGAGCCCGAGCGCGACCAGCACGGCGATCGTCTGCGAGCCGGGCCGATGCAGGCCGGACAGGCCGTAGCGCGTCGCGAACGCGATGTCCTTC
>JAEUIB010000877.1 GCA_016795255.1 Planctomycetota bacterium | reverse complement strand
TGTCGCTGATCCGTCTCGGCGCGCGCGAACGCGTGACCGACCTGCTGCAAATGCTTGAAACAGAAGACGTTGTGGATCAGTCGGCCGCGCTCGAGGCCCTTGGCGTGTTGGGCGCGCCGATCGGCTCGTTCCCGCTCGGTGCGACGCCCGAGCAGCGCGCGGCGGCGAAGGCGTCGCTGGAAGCCTGGTGCGCGCAGAACCTTGGCGCCACTCTCCCAGCGCCCGCAGAACGCGCGGACGAAGCCCGTTCCAATGTGAAGTAGAATTGTGGAAAGCCCGCTCGGCCCGCAGACGTAGCAAGGATTGCGTCGTTCGGTCCGTCGTCGGTGACCGCTCCAGCGCTCGTGGGGACACGACATGCACGCCTCGCAGATCCTCGGTTCTCCTCGTTCGATTCGATCGATCTCGGTCGCCGGGACGGTCGCCGTCTTGACGCTCGCGCTGCTGACCTTCGGCGACGCAGCGCTGGCCGGCGGCAAGAAAGGCGGCGGCGGTGGAGGTGGCGGTCGCAGTTCCTCCGGCGAGTCGATGACCAGCGGCGGCCGCGGAGGTGGCGGAGGAGGAAGCAGTCGCGGCGGTGGCGGCACCTCGATCGGTGGCGGCGGCAGTCGAGGCGGCGGTGGCGGAGCGACCATCAGCGGCGGCGGTCGCAGCGGCGGTTCGGCGCCGAGCTTCGGCTCCGGCGGCGGTCGCAGCGGCGGCGGCTCGCACTCGGGTGGAGGCGGCTCGTCCGCGGGTTCGCGCAGCAGCGGCGGCGGCCACGGTCCGCGCGTTCCGTTCTCGTCGTCCGGATCGGCGTCGCGGGGTCCGACCTTCGGCACCCCATCGTCCGGCAGCCCGTCGGGACGGATCGACCATGCGCCGTCCGTCGACAGCGGCCCGCGCAGCGTTCCGACCTACGGCAACAGTGGTTCGTCGGGCCGTCGATCGTCGGGGTCGACGTTCACGCCGCGCAGCGGCGGCGTGTCGGTTCCGCAGACGAACCCCGCTCCGCGCTCGATTCCGGGCACGCTGTCCCCGAGCCCGTACTCGCCGTCGCGCGGATCCGTCCGCGCCGCGACCGGCAGCCGCGGCACGCAGCCGTCGATCTCGACGCCGCGGGTGATCGACGACGCGAGCCGGCTCGGCCGGACGATGGACACGGGTTCGTTCACGCCTCGTTCGTCGGCGAGCGCCGACACGCAGAGCCGCGTCCGATCGCTCAACGATTCCGCACGGGCGCGAGCCGAGTCGACGTTCCTGAATCGGAGCCGGATCTCGGCGACGAACGACGACTACCGCAAGTCGATCGCGCGCTCGAGTTTCGAACGCGCCGAGTCCGCGAGGCGCGCCGACAACGCCGCCAGCGGCGCCGGCGGTTCGCCGGACGCCCTGAACCAGGACGTGTCGGCGGACTCGATCAAGCAATGGTCGAAGGCGAGCTCGTCGCAATACAAGTACAAGTACAAATACAAGTATAAGTACAAGTACAAGTACCACCACGGCTCGGACTGGAACTGCTCGTTCTGGCACGCCGGCTTCGGGCCGTACTTCGGGTTCAACTACTACGGCGGCAGCCACTTCTGGTTCGGGCTCTCGTTCGGTTACCACCCGTGCTACTCGCCGTGGTGGTGGTGCGACTGGTGGCCGGCCTACGCGGTCTATCCGACGTACGTCACGTACGTCCCGACGTACGTCCCGGTGGTCGAGTCGAGCACCGTCTACTACGTGCCCGCGTACGACGCGCCGCCGGCCGAGGTCGTCTATCCGGCGACCGGAGCCGCGACGAACCCGATCGCCGAGGGCGCCGCGCAGTTGCCCGAGCAGCCGATGGACCCCGAGTTCGCCCGTGAGCTCGACGCGCTGGCGGCGAACGCCGACGCGGTCGCGTTCCTCGAGTCGGGCGCGCGCGAGTTCCGCGAAGGCAACTACCCGGCGGCCGCGGACTCGTTCCGCAAGGCGATGCTGGCCGAGCGCAACAACGCCGTGCCGAAGTTCGCGATGGCGCACGCGCTGTTCGCTCTCGGTGAGTACAGCTACGCGAGCTTCCTGATCCGCCGCGGCATGGAGCTGCTCCCGACCTGGCCGTCGGTGGGCTCGGACCTGCGCGACCTCTACCCGGATCCGGAAGCGCTGACCGAGCACAAGCTCGCTCTCGACGTGTTCGCGGAGACCAACGCGAAGGACGTCGACGCGAAGCTGCTGCGGTCCTACATCGCGTTCTACACCGGCGATCTCGACGTGGCGGAGAGCGGGTTCCGCGAGGTCCTCGCGCTCGATCCGACCGACAAGGTCGCCGACCGGTTCCTGGTGCGCATCGGCGAGATCCGGACCTTGCTGCAGACGCAGGGTCAACAGCACCCGGATCCGTCGCAGTTGCCGAAGGCCGAGTCCGCACCGCAGGACGGAGTCGCTCCGCCGACTGCGCCGGTCGAAGGTCCCGTCGAGAACAAGTGACCTCGGTCCAGGACCGGTCTCCGAGCGGCGGCGCCCCCGGGCGTCGCCGCTCGGCGCGATGCAGGGGCCGACGGCAATCCGCGTCGCTCGAACAGTCAGCCGCCGTTCCGCCGGTCAGTCGTCTCGGTGACCGACGAGACCTCGGAACAAGCAATCCGCTCCGATCGACTCGAATCGTCCTTCGTCGAACGTCAGCGATTCGGCGATCCGCGACACCCCGCTCCCACCCACCGCCGCGTGCGCACCCGCGCCACCGACGACGCGCGGCGCGATGAACGCGGCCACTCGATCGACACACCGCGCATCGACGAACGCGCCGAGCAAGCGCCCGCCACCCTCGACCAACACGCTCGTCATTCCCCGGGCGCGAAGGGCCTCGAGGGATCGCGCGACGAACTCCGCGTCGGAGTCGGCGACGATCTCGATGAGCTCCGCTCCCGCAGCGGCGGCGCGGCGCCGGTCCTCGCCCGCCGCATCCGGGCCGTGGATCAGCACGACCGGCGGCCCGGGCTCGCGGAGTCCGACCCAATGCGACGGCGTCCTCAAGCGTCGGTCGTACACCACGCGCTTCGCGAGCCGCGGACCGGGCGGCCGCGCCGTCAGTCGTGGGTCGTCGGCGAGGACCGTTCCGACGCCGACGGCGATCGCGTCGACGTGACCGCGAAGTTCGTGCGCGCACTGCCGAGCGG
>JAEUIB010000865.1 GCA_016795255.1 Planctomycetota bacterium | reverse complement strand
TCGGCCTCCTCCGGCGTGACGAACCAGCCGCGCTCGCGCGCCTTGCGGCCGGCGGTCGCCTTGCTGGTCAGCCACGACAGCGGGATCGACAGGACCAGACCGAGCAGGAACGGCGTCAGCCACGGGAACAGGCTCGGCGTCGCGAACCACGCCAGCAGAGCCCACGCGATGCCGAGGACCGTGGTCCCGGCGTGGCGGCGGGCCGCTTCGGCGAACGGCGTCGCGACGTCCTCGCGCTCTTGCGCGGTCCACTGGACGACTTGTCCACGCAGGACACCGAGCACGAAGCGCGTGTGGAGGTACGCCATCGTCGGCGCGAGCAGCACCGAGAACAGCGACTCGAGCAGCACGCTCGTGCCGAGGCGCTCGGCGCCGCCGAAGCGACGCGCGCGACCCGAGGTCGTCAGGTGCAGCGTCAAGCCGTAGAGCTTCGGCAGGAACAACATGCCGAGCACCAGCACGAACAGCAGACCGGAGCGCAGCGGCGAATCGGCGAACCCGGTGATGCTCGAGCCGACGCTTGCTCCGAGCCAACGTTCGCGCAGTCCTTCGAGCGTCGACAGCATCAGCAGCAGCAGCCACAGCGGCGCCGACGCGAACGCCATGACGCCCATCGCCAGATGGACGCGGCTGATGAAGTTGAAGCCCGGCCAGCGCAGCAAGCGCGCGTGCTGCAGATTGCCCTGGCACCAACGCCGCTCGCGCGCCGCGTAATCGACGAGCGTCGGCGGGCACTCCTCGAAGCTGCCGCCGAGGTCGTGGGCGAAGTAGACCTTGAAGCCGGCGCGACGCATGAACGCCGCTTCGACGAAGTCGTGCGACAGGATGTGTCCCGCGAGCGGGCCTTCGCCGTCGAGCTTCGGCAGGCGGCAATGCTCCTTGAACGGCTGGATGCGGATGATCGCGTTGTGGCCGTAGAAGTTGCCTTCGCCGCCTTGGACGTACGCCAGGCCGGCCTGGAACACCGGTCCGTAGACGCGGGCCGAGAACTGCTGCAGCCGAGCGAACAACGTCTGGCGGTTCACCGGCACCGGCGGCGCCTGGATGATCCCGGCGTCGGGGCGTCGTTCCATCATCCGCACGAGGTCGACGAGCGTCGCGCCGGACATCACCGAGTCGGCGTCGAACACGACCATGTAGCGGAAGCGGTCGCCGAACCGGGCGCAGAACTCGGCGATGTTGCCGGCCTTGTGCTCGGTGTTCCGGCGACGCTTGACGTACGTCAGGCGCGCGGGCTCGGACAACCGGGACTTCAGTCGCGCGTACGACGCTTCTTCGTCGACCCACAGGTCGGGGTCGGTGGTGTCCGAGCACACGAAGAACTCGAACGCGTGCAGTTGGCCGGTGCGCGCCAGCGAGTCGAACGTCGCCTTGATGCCGGCGCCGACGCGGACGGGATCTTCGTTGTGCACCGGGATGACGACGGCGGTGCGCGCGGCAAGCGGCGCGGCGGTGCGCGAACGCGCGAGATCGCGCGTGACCGACAATTCGTCGGTCCGGAAGCGACGCACGACGAAGCCGAACGTCGCGATCCAGAACGACAGCGCGATCGGCAGCACGAGCACGACGAACAGCGGCACCATCGCGCACTCGATCGGACTGAGGCCGTCGTCCAGCACGACGTCGATCAAGTGCGACGTCGCGATGCCGGTCGTCGCCAGCGCCGCGATCGCCAGCGCGGTCCGTCGCGCGAACAGCCGGATGCGCGAGTGTTCGGATTCGGACAGGACCAGCGCGGGATTCGCGCTGCGGCCATGCGTCAGGGTGTCGATGCGGTTCATGGCAAGTCGGCCAAGTAGGACCACGTTTCGCTGACCACGCGCTCGCCTTCGAGCAGGCGCGCGGTCAGGTCGATCGGGGTGCGTTCGGAGCGGTGGATCCGGAACGAGAGTCGTACGCCGCCGGCGTCGGCCTGCTGCAGGACGATCGATTTCACGTCGCCGTGGCTCGCGGTCACGTCGGCGCGCAAGCGGCCCGCGTCGAGCGGCGCGCTCGACGCGGCGTCGCGGCCGCGGAAATCGACGACGAACAGCGCCTCGTCCGGCGCGACGTCGGGATCGATGCGCGTCGCGTCGACCGTCGCGACGTCGTGCCGCGCCGGGTCGCCCGTCGTCGCGATCAGGTCGTACGCGAACCGAGCGGACTCGCCGGCGCGCAACGGCGTCGCCGGGACGAAGTACGCGACGACGTTGTCGTTGAACTCGAGCGCGGTCGGGATCTCGACGAGTTCGACGTGCCCGTGTTCGAACCCGTCGCGCGGCACGATCACGTAGCTCGGGCGACGCTGCTGGTTCGTCTCGAGGTCCTGGTAGTGGTCGAACGCGCGGTCGCGCTGCAGCAGGCCGAACTGCGCGACGCCGTCGGCGGGGAACCGCGAGATGCGATGGCGCTCCGGCGGATTGTCGATCGGTCTCCACGTCCACGACCCGTCGGCGTGTTGGACCGACAGCCCGTCCGAGTCATGCACTTCGGGGCGGAAGTCCGGGATGTAGCGCACGCGGTTCTCGCCGAACAGGAACATGCTCGTCAGCGGCGCGAGCCCGGGCTTCTTCAGGTCGGTGCGCGCGAACAACGTCGCGCGGACGCTGGTCCGCGTCGAGGCTCCGGGTTCGAACGTGAACTCGTACGCACCCGTGACGCTGCGCGAATCGAGCAGCGCGACGATCGTCAGCGTCGTCGCACCGGCGGTCGGCGTTTCGACGTGGAACTCGGTGAAGCGGGGGAACTCCTCGCCGGAAGGCTCGCCGCAATCGAGCGCGAGCCCGCGCGCCGACAGGCCGTAGACCTGGTCCTTGCCGAGCACGCGGAAGTACGACGCGCCGAGGAACGCGACGAGTTCGTCGAAGTAGTCGGGGCGGTTCAGCGCGGCGTGGGCGCGGAAGCCGGCGAAGCCGAGGTCCGCCGGCAGGTCGGCCGGCGCGCCGCTCGTGCCGTACTCGAAGAGTTCCGTCGAGAACGGGACGGGCGTCGCGCCGCTGTCCTCGACCGTGAACACGTGGACCGGCTCCTTGAAGAAGAAGCCGCGATGGAAGAACTGGAGCTGGAACGGCAGTCCGTCCGTCTTCCACAGGGCGTGGTCCGGTTCGAAGCGGATCGCGCGATAACGGTCGTAGTCGAGGTCGGCGAGGGACGTCGGCAGCGACTCGGCGGCCGCGGGGACGTACGGCCGCGCCGACAACTCTCGGGCGCGCTCGACGACGACGGGGAACGCCTTCGGGTCTCCGCGCTGGGCGCCGAGTGCGACCTCCGAGGCGGCGATTCCGCCGAAAGTGCCGAACACGAGCGCGAGGACGAACGTCGAGGATCGGCCGCGGGGTCCGGTCGACGGCGGAGATGCGAGATGTGGAGTCATGACAGCGTCGATCGGGGGGAGAGAACCGGTCGGGCTTTTCGGGCTTCGCTTGCGATTCGGGATGGCCTCGATCGACGCCCGTGTGCCGGGACGTCCGGACCGTGACCATGGGCCGAACAGGCGCGTTGTTACGTCCGCGACGAGCGCGTGATGCACGCTGGCGAAAGTTCGTTCGGGCCCGTTCGGCGGGCGACGCCGATCGGCACAAAGTGCGTGAAGATGCAGAGTTGTGATGGCACGATGTCGCGCCGTCCACGCCGACGACCGAGGTTGGTTCGCATCGCGTGACGGGCGGGAACGGGAATCGGCAGATGAACCGTGCGCTGGGGCTCGGAATCGGACTGGCGGTCGTCGTCGGTGGGGTTTGGCTGCTGACTGCGAACCGGTCGCGGCCGAAGGCACGGCCGAACGTCGTGTTCATCTCGATCGACAGCCTGCGCGCGGATCACCTGTCGTGCTACGGCTCGAAGCGACTGACCAGCCCGAACCTCGACCGCCTCGCGGCGGAGGGGGCGCGCGTCGCGACCGTCGTCGCCGAGAGCTCATGGACGCTGCCCACGCACGCGACGATGCTGACCGGGCTCGCGCAGACGGTCCACGGCCTCGGAGTCGGTGGCCGATTGTCCGAGCACGTCGTGACGATGACCGAACTGATGAAGGCCGCCGGCTACCGCACACACGGCATCTGGAGCGGGCCCTACCTGCATCC
>JAEUIB010000745.1 GCA_016795255.1 Planctomycetota bacterium | reverse complement strand
TCGTCACCTTCGCCGTGACGCGCCACACCGATGCATCGACGCGCTCGACCTGCGGGGCCGAGACGTCGAGCCGCGGCAACTTCGTCAGCAAGTCCGCGACGAACGCGACCTGCCCGTCGATCAGTGCGTCGCGGTCGGCATCGGGCGGGATCCACCGCGCACCCGGCGCGAAGCCGCCGATCTCGACGCGTCCGAGCTGCGGATGCGTGAACTCCGTCCACGGCGTGAACGCATTCCGCGTCGTCGCGTAGTCGATCCAGGCTTTCTCGTCGGCCTCGGACTCGGCGGGCTTGCCCGCATCGCCACCGCCGGCGCCGGGACCGCCACCAGGCCCCCGCCCGCCGCGCCGCCCCGGGCCTCGGCCCGGGCCACCACCCGGGCCAGCACCCGGGCCGTCGCCCGAGCCCGCCTCGGTCGCACCCTTCGCGGCCGCGCCGTCGGCGCCGTCCTTGTTGCCGCCCTCCTTGGTCGCGCCGTCGCCCTCCTTGCCGCCTTCACCCTCGGCCTTCGCACCCTTCGGTTCCGGCGGCGCGACGAAGATCGGCGTCTCGAACGCCGGCACGCCGTACTGCGCGTACGCCCACGCGACGAAGCTGCCGGCGAGGTCCTTCTTCGGCGCCTTCTTCTGGCCGGTGAGTTCCTTGAACTTCTCGGCGATCGCGTCGTGCCACGCCTTGTCGTCGGATTCGATGCCGAGCGGCGCCTGCTTCGTCGCGTCCGTGCGGCCGGCCTCGGGGACGTTCACCAGCGTGTCGCCGGTGCCGAACACGAACACGCCCGCGATCTCCTCGTGCGCGAGCATCCAGCGCACCAGCGCCTGCGTCTCCGGCGCGGACAACGGATACGCGCCCGACGCGCGAACGTGCTCCTTCCACAGATGCGGGAAGTTGCGATCGAGGTCGACGCCGTCGATGCCGTCTTCGGCGAACCGACCATCGCGATCGCCGTCCATGCCCTCGATCACGAGCGCGAAGCGCGCGACCTCGCCCTTCGTCCGATCGGCTTCGCGATGCGTCCGCGGATCGTCCTTGCCCGGCACGTGCGTCCGCGGCAGGTCACGCGGCGGATCGAACACGCGCATCCAGCCGATGCGGCCGTCGCCGTTGACGTCGCGCGGGCCGTCCTCGTCGACGCGACCGTCGTGGTCGTCGTCGAACGCTGCGGGCGCACCGCCGAAGTCGGTCATCGGCCCGCCGACGAGCACGCGCGCCCGCGCGTCGGGGTTCAAGCACGGCACGACGTAGAGCGTCGACGCGTTCAGCGCGTCGGCGGCCTTCGCGCCGACGCGTTCGCACAACGCCAGCGCGGCGTCGGTCGAGAACAGCGCCCGGCCGTCGATGCCGGCGACGACGAGCAGCGCTTTCGCCGCCGGTCGCGTCGCCGGAGCGACGCCGTAGCGCAACACGTGGATCGGCCGGCGTTCGGCGCTGGTCCCCAACGACTCGACGACCGCGTTGGTGCTCGCAGCGACGCGCTGCGTGCGCGCTCCGACGTCCTCGACGAGTTGCGGAACCGACAACGCCAGCAGCACGACCGATCCGATCATGGTCAGCCCGCCTTCACGATCAACGTGGCCTGTTCGATCTTCAGCGGCGACTTCGTGCGACCGCTCTGCGAGCCGCCCTCCTCGAGCTTCTTCAGCACGTCCTGGCCGCCGACGACCTCGCCGAAGATCGTGTGCTTGCCGTCGAGCCACGGCGTGGCGACGAAGGTCAGGAAGAACTGCGAGCCGTCGGTGTTCGGACCCGCGTTCGCCATGCTCAAGAGGCCCGGCTTGTCGTGGCGGACCTTCGGGTCGAACTCGCCGTTGTAGCGGTACCCCGGTTCGCCGGTCCCGGTGCCGAGCGGACAGCCGCCCTGCGCCATGAAGCCGGTGATCACGCGGTGGAACGACAGGCCGTCGTAGAAGCCGAGCAGCGTCAGGTACGCGGTGCTCGAGACGTGCATCGGCGCGGTCTTCGTCAGCAGCTTGACGTCGAGCGTGCCGACGTTCGTCTTCAGCCGCCACGTCCACGTCGACTTGTCGTCGAACTTCAGTTGCGGCGGCTTGGTCAACTTCGAGCGCCAGGATCCGGCGCGGTCGATGTTCTGCTTGGCGATGAAAGCGTTCAGTTCGTCGACGGCGGCGTTGCCGGCGGGCAGCACGTGATCGGACACGAGGACTCCGGGGTGTTGGTCGCGACGACGCTGCGCCGCGACGGGAAGGAAGACGGACGAATCGCGCCGACGTTGGCGTGATTCGGATGCGGTTCAGCGCGCGACGATCGACGCGTGCAGGATCTTCACGATCTGCTTCGGCTTGCCTTCGGTGCGCGGCGGGACGCCGATCGCCTCGATCGCGTCGAGGACCGAGTCGCCCTCGACCAATTTGCCGAACACGGTGTGCCGGCCGTTCAGCATCGGCGTCGGCGCGAACGTGACGAAGAACTGCGAACCATCGGTGTTCGGACCGGCGTTCGCCATCGACAGCGTGCCGCGCCCGTCGTGGACCGCGGACGGCGCGAACTCGCCGCCGTAGCGGTAGCCCGGCGAGCCGCGACCGCTGCCCTCGGGGCAACCGCCCTGCGCCATGAACTGCTGGATCACGCGATGGAACGTCAGGCCGTCGTAGTACCCGGCGCGCGTCAGCCACATCGTGCTGATCACGTGCCGCGGCGCGGCGTCCTTCAGCAGCGCGAAGCGCATCGTGCCGAGATCGGTTTCGAGGACCCAGTCGTACGACGCCGTCGGCGACAGCGCGACGTCGGGAGGCGGCGGCATGCGCGTGCGCCAGCCGGCCGCTCCGACGTTCCAGGCGCCGGAGTCGCGCGCAGCGGCGAGCGCGGCGTCGATCGCCGCGATCGCGGGATCCGCCGACGGCTTCGCGAGCGGAGCGGCGGCCGGCGCCTCCGTGGTCGTGGGATCCGGCGGCGCGAACGTCGTCGGCGGGGACCCGCATCCGGCCCATCCACACGCGACGACGACGCAGAGGAAACGCGATGCACTACTCAACGAGGATCCTCGCTTTCTTGATCTCGATGCGTTCACGCGGCTTCATGCCGGGAACTCCGTCCTGTTCCGGAGCGATGCCGACCGCCTCGATCGCCTGCACGACGCTCGTGCCTTCGACGACTTCGCCGAAGATCGTGTGCTTGCCGTCGAGCATCGGCGTCGGCGTGAACGTGATGAAGAACTGCGAACCGTCGGTCTTCGGACCCGCGTTCGCCATGCTGAGCAGGAACGGGCGATCGTGGCGCACGCTCGGCGAGAACTCGCCGGCGTACGAGTAGCCGGGACTGCCGCGCCCGTCGCCGCGCGGGCAGCCGCCCTGCGCCATGAACCCGGTCACGATGCGGTGGAAGATCAGCGTGTCGTAGAAGCCGATCCGCGTGAGGTAGATCGTGCTCGACACGTGCATCGGCGCGACGTCCGCCATCAGGCGCATCCGGATCGTGCCCTTGTTCGTCTCGAGCTCCCAGAAGTACGTCTTGCCGGCCGTGAACGTCAGTTGCGGCGGCTTCGGGCACGAGCGGCGCCACAGCGAATCGGTCGGATCGAGGCCGCCCGCGCCGCCCTTCGCCTTCATGTCGACGGCGAACTGCTTCTGCTCGGCGATGAAGCGATCGATCTGCTGGATCGCCGGATCGGCCGCGGTCGCCGCGTCGTCCACGGCGGCGGGTGCCGACGACGCAGTGCCGGATTCGGACGACTTCTTCGAGGGCGGCTCGTCCCCGCACGCGGACAACGCGAAACCCAACACGACGACGGTCACGGCGCGATGCATCGATGCCTCCTCGGATCACGCGGCCCGGCCCACCGAGCCCGCGGGGACCGCGAGGATAGAAGCCGAACGCGCGGATTGCAGCGCCGGAGCGGCGCCGAAGGCAACCCGAAGTCGCTCGGTCAGCGCTTCGGGACGTCGACGACGACGCTCGCCGCGTACGCCGCCCCACCGTCCCCGCGACGCCACGCGATGCGGACGGCGGCCTTCGGGTCGAGCGGCGCCACGGCGTCGTGGACTTTCTTGCCGTTCACGGTGATCGTGACCGATTGCGCCAGATCGACGAACCGAGGCGACAGCAGCACGCGCAAGCGCTCCACGCCCTTGGCGTCGATCGTGATCGCGTTCCCGTCGCGCGACGCCCGCAACTCGATCGGCGGCGTGCCGACCGCGAACGCCCGCGGCGGCGCCCGTTCGATCTCGAGCCACGACACGCCCGGACGCGTCGCGGAATGCGCGATCCGCGCGATCGCCTTCGGGTCGTTCTTGCGGACGCACGCCGCGACGTCGGGCCACAAGCTCGCCCAGCGCGGGAACGTGTTCTTCACGTGCTCGCCGTCCTCGACGTTGACGAGCGTCGCCGGCGCACCGAGCTTCTTCAGTTCCGCGACGGTGTCACGCGCTTCGGCGAACGCGCAGACCTCGTCCTTCTCGCCATGCAGCACGAACACGTTCGTCGTCGTGAGCGACGGCAACAGGTTCCGCACGTGCCACGTGCGCGAGCCGACGGGCACGACGGCGGCGAATCGGTCGGGTGCGACCGCGCCCGCGTACCACGCCCAATACGCCGACATCGAGATGCCGTGGATCACGACGCGTTCGGGATCGACCGGGAAACGCCGACCGACGTCGGCGATGCAATCGAGCAGCGTCGTCGCCATCCAGTCGTGATCGGGCTTGCCCTGCGGGCGCTGCGGTTCGCAGTAGGTCGCGTAGTCGCCATCGGACTCGAGCCGGTCGAACACGCGGGTCCGGACGTAGATCACGTCGTCCGTCGCGCCGGTCAGGTCGAGCCACGTGCTCATGACGCCTTCGCACTCGGCGTCGGTCTTCTTCGCGAACGAGATGTGCCCAGGATCGACGACGAGCGGCAGCAGGCCCTTCGGCGCCTTCTTCGGCAGATGGATCGAGTACTCGAACTTCACGTCCCCCGACGTGAACTCGATGCCGTGCGTGAAGCCGGGCGACCACTTCTTCGGCCGACCGGGCACGGTGTTGCGCAGCAGGATTTCGAACTCCATCGGGTCGACCCGGCGCGCGAGGGCCTCGACCTTCGCGAACGCGGCCAGCGCCTGCTTCTCGCTCGGCGCCCGCATCGTCGCGTCGAGGCCGGCGACGAGCTTCGCCGCCTCGGCGTCGAACAGCGGCTTCGACGGCGCCTGCGTGACCAGAGCGACGACGCATGCGAACGCCACGTTCATCGAAGTCTCCCGATCAGCGCGAACTCGTGGATCGAACGGCCATCGCACGGACCGCAGGGTCCGCATCCTGCGCGGCCCGCGTCAAAAGCTCCAGCACCGCGGGACTCGTGCGCAGCGCGTCGTTGCCGCGCCCGGCCGCGTGCACGAGGTCGAACCGCGTCGCGGGGTCGGTGGCTTTGGCGTACGCATCGAGCAATGCGGCCCCGTTCCGCTCGGGGAAGACCACGGCCCCACCCATCGATGCGGCCGCCTCGATCGCGCGCACGGGCTCCGACTCGACCGACGCGACCTGCTCGCGCCACGCCATGTGTTGCTGACGCACGACCATGCCCCCGATGCAGAACGTCGCGACCAGCGCGAGCGCCGCCGCGGAGACGCCGGCACCACGCCGATGCAGCAAGAACCAAAGGCCGCAGAACAGCAGCGCCGAGCCTTGGAAGTCCAATGACTCCGCGAGCCGCGCTGCGGCGTCGTGCGGTGTCGACCGCGGCTCGCGCAAGAACGAGTCGGCGACGACGGCGTCCGCGCGAGCCGTCGCGCGCAGCGATCGACCGATCGCTGCGGCCCACACCGAGGCGGCGCCCGGCTCCAGCCGCTCGCCGGGCCGCAGGAGCCGCAAGAGGACGCGGGCTTCGAGATCCTCGGTCGTCAGCGGTACCCAGAACGTGCCGACCTCGATCTGACCGGCCTGCATCTCGAACGGCAGGCCTCCGTCGCCGACGTCGAACTTCGTCCACGTCGTTCCATTGCCCATCGCCAT
>JAEUIB010000740.1 GCA_016795255.1 Planctomycetota bacterium | reverse complement strand
CCGGGCGGATTGCGCGGCCCAATGAGCAAGCGTCGCGAGGGTCGCGCCCGCGGCGACGTGCCACCAGCCCGACGTACGGATCGACGAGGCGGTCGACATCCCGGCCCGCAGTAATCGAGCCGCGGCCCACGCGAACGCGGGCAGCAGGAACACCGTGAACAGGAACAGCCGCGTCTCGAAGCCCTTGGCTTCGTTACGTTCGGCGAGCAGGCCGATGACGTCGGCGGGCAGCGCAGCGTCGAACAGCGTCGAAGTCGACGCGATCCACCAGGCGAGCGCCAGGCCGAACGACGCAAACGCAACGATTCCAGACACTTCAGACGACGTGAATCGACCGTTCGACCGCACGTTCAAAAGGTCCGATAATCCATGTTCTGTTGAGTGGAGGGGATCGCTGCCGCGCATGGGCTCGTCACCGGCCGAGCGTCCCCGAACTTCGGGCGGCTCGGTCGCGCCCTCGTTGCGTTCCGCCGTGGATTCCCGTTCGCCGTTCGCGTCATCCCGCACGCGCCGCGTACTCCAGCAAGGCCTCGAACTGTTTGTGGAAGTCGTGCTCGGTCACGCCGTTCGGAGACTTGAAGAAACACGCGAGGTGCTTCTGGATGCCGGGCTCGCGACGGCGCAACGCGGCGACCGAGAATCGAGCCAGGTCCAGCACGAGCGGCGCAGCCAGGATCGAGTCGCAACCGAGCCACGTGAACGTCAGCATCATCCGGTGCCCGAGGAAGCCCTCGAAGTGCACGAGATCGAACGCCGTCTTGTGATCGTGCAACGACGGCACGAAGTCGATGCCGACGTGCGTGTGGACCGGATACCCGAGGATGCCGCTGACGACGCCGTCCTTCGAGTGGACCTTCGAGCGCCGGTGTTCGGGATCGGCCAGCACTTCGCCGTCGCGGTCGCCGAGCATGTTGTAACCCTGCCACGACAGCACGCGCAGATTGCGATGCGCGAACATCGGCGCGAGCGCGGCCTTGACGAGCGTTTCGCCGGTCTTTCCGTCCGACCCGGCGATCGGCAACCCGCGCGCTTCGGCGAGCTCGATGATTCCGCGCAGCATGGCGGCGTTCGAGGGCGTGAAGTTGACGAACGCACAGCCGGTGCGGAGCGCGGCGATCGCGTACAGCGAGCTCGCGCGCACCAGAGACGTGCGATCGTGCTGGATCGCGTCGTCCAGCGCCTGTGCGCTCGCGTGGGCCGGGTCGGCGTCGAGCGGCGGTTCGGTCGACGCGAGATTGACGACGACCACCTCGTCGAGCGCGTGCTCGGTGCGGAACGAGCGCAGGTCGTTCTCGAGCGCCGCGAGTTGCTCGCGCAGCGGAATGGTCGACTCCCCCGCCGACTCCGCGCGTTGCCGCGTGACGGCCGGCCCGCAGTTCGTCGTGATCCCGCGGCGAATCCGGGATCCGTACGCATCGAGGTCGGCGCGCAGCGCGTGGATCAATTGCGGATCGATGAACCGCCCCACGCGCGCGAGTTCGAGCGTGTCGTCGGCGAACGACGTCGTAGCGTCGAGGTCGTGACCACCGAACACGAACTCGTCGAACGCCGGCAACGGGAGCTTCGAGAACGCGGGGAGCGTCGAGACGCATCCCGTCGTCGAGGTCAGTCCGCGCGCGATCGCGAGAGCACCCACGACGGTCGTCGTCGCGACCCCGCCTCGAGCTCCGACGATCCAAATCCCGGTCCGGGTCACGAGTTCGTTCCGTCCTCCGGCACCGAGTGCACCGACACCGGGCGCCGGCTGGCGCCGCCCTGTTCGATGGGTTCGACCGGCAATCGTTGGTGTCGAGGCCCTTGATTCGACACAACGGGTTGGTAGTAATCAGAAATCGAATACATTCCGTTGGGCCTTTTGGCGAGGAGAGCCATGTCGCGGAATGCCCTGGTCGAGACGTTGCGCAAGGCGACGCGCGAAGAGCGTGTCAGTGTTGAGTTTAGCGACGGAAAGAAGATCGAGGGAGCCATCCTCTTCAACGAGATGAAAGGCTGCGGCAAGGTCATCAACGTCGATGCGGAGATCTCGGTTGATTTCCGAATCGACCAAATCCGCTCGATTCGGCTCTGACCGACCGCTCCCCCTCGACGCCTCCGATCGATGCCCCACCGTCCGCACGCAACTGCGGACGATGGGGCATCGTCACTTCGGGGCCGGCCGTCTCGATCCGGGAACGGCGACGAGCACGCGCGCCCGCGGGGCGCGATCGCCGTGAGACCCTTCGAGCGATCGGCGAGGTGTCACGACGCCTCGCCGCCCGACCGCTCCGCCGCTCGCGCTTCCGGCGGGGGTGACGCACCGGCGGTCGGCGTGCAATCGGAGACGAGGTCCGGCGTCGCCTCGCGCAAGCGTTCCGCGTCCACCCCACTCGCCGCGCTCTCGCGCGCGAGCGTCGCGGCGCGCTGGGCCTCGATGGCGTCGAGTTTCTCGAGTCGTCGGTAGAGGGATCGACGCGTGACGCCGAGCCTGCGCGCGGCCTCAGCCTTGTTGCCGCCCGCGAGGCGCATCGCGTCGCGGATCGAACGCGCCTCCGCGTCTCCGAGCAGATCGGGCAACGTGGCGCGCGCGCCGCGATGTGCGCTCGCCGCGCGTGGTGCGACGTTCTCGAGGCTCTCGAATTGGAACGCCGATGGCCCGAGCGACTCGTTTTGCGCGGTGGCCCACGCCTGCAGCAGCTCCTGTCGAAGCTCGAGGACGTTGCCGGGCCACGCGTGCGCCTTCAGTGCTTCCAGCGCTTCGCTCGAAAGCGGCGCCAACGGGCGACGCGAGCGCAGATGCAATTCGCGATGGACTTGGCGCGCGAGTTCTTCGATGTCGGATCGGCGTTCGCGCAGCGGCGGGACGCGGACGATCGCTCCGCGCAATCGCCAGTAGAGGTCGTGTCGGAACTGCCCCATGCGCACCAACGCCGGCAGGTCGCAATGCGTCGACGCGATCAGCCGGAAGTCGGAACGACGGGTGTCGCTGCTGCCGAGTGCACGGAACTCGCCGCACGACAACGCACGCACCAACGCGCCCTGCGCGTCGAGCGCGAGGTCGCTGATCTCGTCGAGGAACAGCGTGCCTCCGTCGGCGCGATCGAGGAGCCCCGGCACGGTCGCGACCGCGCCGGTGAACGCCCCGCGGGCGTGTCCGAACAAGCGCTGCGCGAACAGACTCGACGACAGCACGGCGCAGCTCTCCGCGACGAACGGCCCGCGCGCGCGCGGCGAGTTGTGGTGCAGGGCGCGCGCGACGGATTCCTTGCCGGTGCCGGTCTCCCCCACGACCAGGACCGGGACGTCGCTGTCGGCCAACTTGCGGACCCGACAGAACAGCGTCCGCAGCGCGGGCGATTCTCCGACGAGTCCGACTCGAACCGCGAACGCCTCGCTCAATTGGTCGAACGCGAGCCGCTCGTCACTCGTGGACTCGTCACTCGAAGGGAACTTGATCTCGGGCATGCTTCTTCTTCCTCCACCGATGTTGCCAAGGAGCGTTCCACCGCGAAGCTGCGGATCGAACCCGTCACGGTGCCGTAACGCGCGGTTACGGAATGGCCTCACGGCCATCGCGCCGGGTTCGAGTCGACGGAATCGAGTCCGACCGACCTGGCGTCCTCCGAACTCGCGGTCCAAGGTGGATGAGGCGCGCGAACCCGCGTTCTCACCGAGATTTCGGGGTTTTTGGCGGCCCCGACCGCTCGCACCGTCCGTGGCGCGGTCGCAGCGTCGTTGCGGGCGTGTCCCTCGGGCGTCCGCCGGCGCATTGGAACGCGGCTTGCGGACAGCTCCGACGCCGGTAGGCTCGCGCGTCGTATCGCGTGGGTCACGGATCCTCGGCGCGCCGCGTTCCGTCGGCGCATGGAGATCGTCGATGAACAAGTCTTTGCTCGCCGTCGCCGTGCTCGGCGGCCTCCTGTTCGGGCTCGAA
>JAEUIB010000722.1 GCA_016795255.1 Planctomycetota bacterium | reverse complement strand
GGCTGCGCTTGCGCGCAGCCGACCCGGTTCGCGGTAAGGCGACTTCACCCGGGCCATCACCCGGGCCGCTGCGTCCGCGGCGTCACGAACTCGGCTTGCGGGCGGCGAGGATCGCTCGCAACAGATCCGGCGGCATCGGTTCGGGTTCGTGCGCGTGCGCCGCTTTGGCGACGCGCATAGTCTCGCGATACCCGCGCAGGTACTCGAGGCATTCGGTGCAGATCGCGAGGTGCCGCTCGAAGATGGCGCGGCGATCGGCCGGCAGGTCCCCGTCGACGTAGAGGTTGAGGAACTCGACGAGCTCCTCGCACGAGATCTCCTTCGCGACCGCCATCAGCGCACCGCAGTCGCGGCACGAGCCCGCGTGGCCGTCCACGAAGTCCCGATCGTCGGCCTGCAACGTGCCGACGAAGTACTCGTGGAGCAGGAGCATGAAGCGCTGACAACTCATGTCTGGATCTGGCTCAACTTCGGTTCCAACAACGTTTTCAACGCCTGTCGCGCCCGATGCACTCGGATCTTCGCGGCGTTCGGGGTGACGTCGAGGCGCTGCGCGATCTCGTCGTAGGAAAGCCCTTCGATGTCGCGGAGCAGCAGGACGATTCGGACATTCTCGGGGAGTTTCTGGATCTCCTCGCGCACCAGGGCGGCCGTCTCGGCGCGCATCGACGCCTCGTCCGGGCGCTCGGACCACGTCGGGATCGGCTCCGCGTGACACCCCGTCTCCGTGAACGCGGGGAGCAGCTCGTCGACGGTCGACTCGTGCGCGGCACGCCGCGACCGCGAGCGCCAACGCATCAGCGCTGCGTTCACCGCGATGCGATGCATCCACGTCGACAGCCGAGCGCCTTCGTGGAACGCATCGAGCGACTTGAACGCCGACAGGAACGCCTCCTGGAGCGCTTCGCGGGCATCGTCCTCGTCGCGCAGGATGCGGCGCACCACCGGCCACAGCCGCGGACCGAGATGGTTCACGAAGACCCCGAACGCCGCGTCGTCGCCCGCGCGCAAGCGCACGAGGAGGTCGGCCTCTTCGGCTTCGGTCCAAGTCGGTGACGTGGCGGCGGCGGCCATCGGCCGGAAGCCTAGCGAGGATTGCGCGATTGGCACACGGCGGACCCCGACGGCCCCCGGGGCGCCCCGGCGGTCCGGAAAATCACTCCTTGAATCGGGCTCCGATTCCGATAAACATGGACGTCGGCCACATGTTTAAGCCACGGACCCGAAGGAGATGGACATGACCTCGTTGTTCGAACGCCTCGGTGGACAGCCCGCGATCACCAAAGCCGTCGACGTCTTCTATCGGAAGATGCTGAAGGACCCGCGCGTCGCGCGCTTCTTCGCGACGACCGACATGAACCGCCAACGGGCGAAGCAGGCCGCGTTCCTGACGATGGTCACCGGCGGACCGGCCGCGTACACGGGCAAGGACATGCGCACCGGGCACGCACACCTCGTCGCGCAAGGCCTGAACGACTCGCACGTCGACGTCGTCATCGAACACCTCGGCGCAACGCTCGCTGAACTCGGCGCCAAGTCCGAGGACATCGCGCAGGTCGCTGCGCTCGCGAACAGCGTGCGTGACGACGTCCTCAACCGCGCGAGCCCGAGCGGCGCCGGCCGGTGACCCGCGTCCGCTTCGACACGACCGACGTCGACGTCGGCGAGAACGAGTCGGTCCTCGACGCCCTGCTGCGCGCGGGGGCGGACGTGCCGTACTCGTGTCGCAGCGGCGTGTGCCAAAGCTGTTGCCTGCGCGCCGTCGAAGGCCGGGCGCCGAGCGCCGCCCAACTCGGCTTGCCGCCGACGTTGGCCGCGCTCGGTCACTTCCTCGCGTGCGTCGCGCATCCGCAGGACGACTTGGTCTGCGCGCGACCCGGAGCACTCGCCGGCGCGGTCGACGCGACGATTCGCGACCGCGAATCGTTGGCGGCCGACGTCGTTCGCATCCGACTGACGCCGAACGCGCCGTTCGACGTGAAGCCGGGTCAGTACGTGAACCTCGTGCGCCCCGATGGACTGGTGCGCAGCTATTCGGTCGCGAACCTCGCGGACGACGACGGCTTCGTCGAACTCCACGTCCGCGTGCTCGAACACGGCGCGATGAGCCGCTGGATCGCGACGTCGGCGTCGCCCGGAACCGCGGTCACGCTGCGCGGCCCGGCCGGGTCGTGCGTCTACGTGCCCGGTTCGCCGGACGAACCGCTGTTGCTCGCGGGATCAGGGACCGGGCTCGCTCCGCTGCTCGGGATCGCGCGCGATGCGCTGCGCCACGGCCATCGCGGACCGATCCACCTCATGCACGGCGGCAGGACCGCGGCCGCGCTGTACGGCGGCGACGAACTCGAGCGCCTCCGCCGCTCGCACGACAACGTGGTCGTGACGCGCTGCGTGCTCGATGGCCCGGGTCACGGCGACGTCGTCGAGGGTGCTCTCGATCGCGTGATCGCCGCGCGACTCCCCGACCTCACCGGTTGGCGCGTCTACCTGTGCGGTCACCCGGATCTCGTGCGGACGCTGCAGCAGGACACGTTCCTCGCCGGCGCGAGCCTCGACGCGATCCACGCCGATGCGTTCCTCACGCGGGCCGACGCGCCGGCGGCGCCGTCCTGAATCGAATGCGAGTCCTGTCGCGACGCGCGCGCATCGATCGTCGTCGCCGCGCAGCGCGGGCGCGGCAGGACTCTTCCTCGACGCCGCACGAGCCGTAGCTCGGCGCGGGCGCGCTCACCACGAGCGGACGACTTCGGCGCGATCGAAGTCCGCGACGTACGTCCACCAGTTGTTCGAGCCCCATTTCGTCTTGCCCGGCGCTTTCGGCAACAGGCCGAGCCACCAACGATGATGCACCGCGATGTCGGGTCCCCACCCGTCGTCGCAGTTCATGATCACCTTGGTGCCCTCGAGGTCGGGGTAGTTGCGCCAATCGAGCGCGTACGTCTCGACGTAGCGGCGATTGCCCCATTCGTAGTCGTGGTCGGAGTTCGGCGCGTAGTGGACGCTGCCGACGTGCGATGCGCCCGGGAAGTCCTTGTCGACGCGCGTGAACACGTTCCACGGATCGTCGCGCTTCGTGTCCCACACGCCGCCGGCGATCGCCAGCGACAGGATGCCTTCGGCGCGGTGCGCGTAGCTCTCGAGCATCTCGCCCTCGCCGCGCTCGTAGTTGAAGCCCATGACCCACAACGTGCGTCCGAGATCCGGCACGTCGTACGGGCGATAGAACCACGGGTTGTCGGTCGGCGGCAGCCGCGAGTCGCGGTTCGGGATGAACATCGCGTACTCGTCCCAATGGAATCCGGGCGCGCCCCACAGCCAGAGTTCGGAGACGTCCTTCTCCTTCACGATGCGCGCGAGGTCGTTCTCCTCGACGATCTTCGCGTAGCTCGACTTGTCGCCGCCTTCGATCCACTTCTGCGTGCGGATCGCCTCGACGATGCCGGCATCGTCGTAGCGGAAGCCCGACAGGAACGGCGGGCACGCGTCGCGCTCGATGCGCTCGACGATGCGGTACTCGATGAAGCCGCCGCTGGCGACGCGCACGTCCTCGACGAGCTTCGCCGACAACGCGTCCGAGTCGCTCCAGCGCATCAGGCGCGACAGCTTCTGTCCGCCTTCGGCTTCGATGATCGGGTCGTAGATCACGACGGCGACGTTGACGACGCGCGTGCCGAGCTCGCCCCTCGGATACACCGACTTCGGCGAGGACGGCGCGAGCGCGAATGCGCCGGCGACGAGGACGGACGACGCGACGACGAACGGCAGTTTCATGGCGACGCTCCGCTGGGCGCTTCGTGCGAAGCGCGCGAGTTCATTCGACGGTCCACGCACCAGCGTAGAACGCCACGACGCCGAGCACGACCGCGAGCGCCAGCACTTCCAGGATGCCGCGCTTGCGGACGAGCAACCTCCAGCCGCAGACCACCGCGATCCCGACCGCAGCGACTCGGATCGACCCGAGCGCCGGCACGAGCAGCGAACACCACCCGACGTCGACCCGATGCACGTCCGAGAACAGCACGTTCATCGCGAACCAGACCGCGAGGTTCAGGAACACGCCGGTCACCGCGGCCGTGATGCACGCGAGCGCGTTCGCGAGGCGCGGCTGCGTGCGCAGTCGCTCGACGTACGGCGCTCCGGCGAAGATCCACACGAAGCACGGCACGAACGTCACCCACAGCGTGACGACCGCGCCGAGTACGCCCGCCGTCCACGGCTCCAGCGGTGCGCCGTGGCGGAACGCAGCGAGGAAACCGACGAACTGCAGCACCAGGATCAGCGGCCCCGGCGTGGTCTCCGCGAGGCCGAGCCCGTCGACCATCTCGCTCGGGCTCACCCACTGGAAGCGCTCCACGGCGGCCTGCGCGACGTAGCTGAGCACGGCGTACGCGCCGCCGAACGTCACGACGGCGAGCTTCGCGAAGAACGTCGCGAGGCCGACCAGCACGTGATCGCTCCCGAGCCACAGCACGAGCGGCACGATCGGCGATCTCCACAGCGCGACGCCGAGTGCGAGCGTGGACGCCGTGCGCGTCCACGCGACGCGCGGGCTCGCGAGCTGCGGGTCCTGCGGTGGCGACGCACCCGGCAGCACGAGTCCGACGACGCCGGCGCCGAGCACGCAGAGCGGGAACGGCACCGCGAACCCGTACAGCGCGACGAACGCAGCGACCGCGAGAGTGCGATGCAACCGCGTCTTCAGCGATCGACGTCCGATGCGGATCATCGCTTCGACGACGATCGCCAGCACCGCGCACTGGATGCCGAACAGCGCGGCGGCGACGAACGACACGTCGGCGTGCGCGGCGTACAGCGCCGACAACGCGAGCATGATCAGCGCGCCGGGCAGGATGAACAGCAGTCCGGCCGCGAGTCCGCCGCGCACGCCGTGCATCAGCCAGCCGAGGTACGTCGCCAACTGCTGCGCTTCGGGTCCCGGCAGCAGCATGCAGAAGTTCAGCGCGTGCAGGAACCGCGGCTCGTCGACCCACTTCCTCTCGTCGACGATGACGCGATG
>JAEUIB010000114.1 GCA_016795255.1 Planctomycetota bacterium | reverse complement strand
GCGCTCGCGGCGAGCGGTTACGGTGCGGTCGTCCCGACTCGTTCCGCTGCACCGGGAGTCGCCCCATGAAGCGCTTCGCTCTCGCCGTGATCGTCGCCGTCGCACCGTCGTCGAGCGCCTTCACTGCGCCGCCGTCGCAACCGTACGTTCGCGTGCACGGCAGCCTCACCACGCCCGCGGGTGCGTCGTCCACGCTCGGATCGAGTTCGCTCGCGGCGACCCTCTCCGGCTGCACGACGACCGGCGTCATCGTCCGTCAGGGCGCGCTCGCGCCGGGCGGCGGCACGCTGAATCCGCTGGCGTTCTTCAATCCGTGCTCGATCGACGACTCCGGTCGCGGCGCGTTCTACGCGCAGGTCGTCGGCTCCGCGCGCAACCAAGGCGTGTTCGTGTCCGACGGAGTCACGGTGACGCCGATCGCCGTCGGCTGCGGCGGCGGTGGCGGCAGCGGCGTTCCCGGCGGTGGCGTCGGCGATCCCACGCCGCTCGGCGGGACGTTCTCCGGATTCTTCGCGGGGACCGTGTTCGCGCCGGCGACGAACGACGTCGGCGACGTCGTGTTCATCGCCGACGTCGACGGCGGCTCGGCGAACCGTGGCTTGTTCTTCCATCGCGCGAGCACGCAGCAGATCGAAGTCGTCGCCGCGCCGGGAACGCCGTCGCCGCTCGGCGGCGTGTTCAGCGAGGTCGGGCCGGGCGGCGTCAACGACGACGGAGTCGTCGTGTTCCTCGCGCGGCAGGCGGGCGTCGCGAACGCCAACGCGTTCCGTTGGCAGGCCGGCGTCGTGACCAAGGTCGCCGCGACCGGCGATCCGGCGCCGAACGGCGGGACGTACACGATCGTCGCCGGCGAATCGTTCGGCTTCAGCGACGGTACGAGCATTCCGACCGGCCCCGTGCCGTCGATCAACGACGCGGGGCAGATCGCGTTCCGGCCGCTGTCGAACGGCCCGGTGTCGCGCGGCATCGTCGTGGTCACGAACGGCGTCGCCGCGTGGCGCGTGCGCGTGAACGCGCCGGCGCCCGGTGGTGGCACGTACTTCGACTTCCAGGCCGCATCGCTGAACGAGCGCGGCGACGTCGCGTTCTTCGCCGACTTCAAGCCGACGCCGACGACGTTCTCGTCCGGTTGGTTCGTCGTCCCGCCGACCGGGACGGGGCGCCGCGCAATGGCGTTCTTCGACGCGCTCGACGGCGGCGCGCAATGCTTCGGGCTCGCGTTCTCGCGCAATCCGTTCACGCCGCTCGACGACACCGGCAACCTCGTGGTGTGGACCGACGCGAAGCTGACGAGCGGAGCGATGCAGAATCGCCTCGTGCTGTGCGCCGCCGACGGCACGACGGCGACGATCGCCGCGTCCGGCGATGCGTCGCCGCTCGGTGGTACGTACGGCACGATGGACGCGTGGCCGTCGCTGAACGACGTGGGGCAGAGCAGTCTCGCCGCGGGCCTCGCCGGCGCGCCCGGCGTCACGAACGCGCACTTCCTCGTCGATCACGCGGTGCCGTGGCTCGATCTGGGAGATGGGCTCGCCGGGACGAACGGCGTTCCGCGGCTCAGTGGCGCCGGCATCCTGGCGACCGCGGCGGCCGGTGGACTGTCGCTGACGTCGGCACGACCGAACGCGGCGTCGTTCCTGTTCTTCGCGCCGACGACCGTCCACGTGCCGCTGCTCGACGGGACGCTCGTGCCGGCGCCGACGTTCACGCCGCTGGCGTTGCCGACGGACGCCGTAGGAGCGTGGTCGCTGTCGTGGGCGAGTTTGCCGCCGGTCCCCGCGTGCATCGACCTCTACCTGCAAGCGTGGATCGCGGATCCTCTGACGCCCGCCGGCGCGGCGGCGTCGAACGGCTTGCGCGGCACGACGCACTGATCGACTCGGCTCGCGAATCGCCGCGAACGGCGACGATTCGCGAACCGAGTTGAGCCGCGGCACCGACGAGCGTTCGAGTTCGACGTCGAACGTCGAGTCCGGTCCACGGCGCGCGATGCGGCGTGCGCCGTCGCGATCAGGTCTCGTTCGGCGCGAACTCGTCGAGTTGCATGCGGACGACGCGGAGTCCCGTCGCGAGCGGTAGCAGCACGTCGCGGTAGTGGCACCCATCGAAGCGGTAGAGCACTTGCGCGCCGAGCGCGAGACGGGCGTCGATCGCGTCCATCAGCGTGACGAGCGCGTCGAAGGCGCATTCTTCGGTGCGATGCGGCCCGCGACGGACCAGCACGGTGACGTCGGACGCCGCCGCGCGCAGGTCGTCGACGTAGCGCGCGTACTCGACGCGCGTCAGGGTGCCGACGTGCAGCGTCGGCAAGGCGAACGGGGGCTCGGTCACGGGGACCTCCGTCGAAGAACGCGTTGGATCGCGGGATCCGGGGCCGGACAGACGTCGGCGCACGCCGAGCAACCGATGCAACGATCGGCGGCGATGCGCGGCTTGCCGTGCTCCGTCACGATGGCGCCGGGCACCGGGCAGTGCTCGACGCAGACCGTGCAGAAGCCCCCGGTGTGCGCCAGACACTTCCACACGCGGATGACGGCGACGTGCGAACCCGGTGCTTCGGGATCGGGGCGCAGGAACAGCAGCGCGCGGCGCGACAGACGAGCCGGCGAACTCACGGCGGATCCCCCGCGACGTCGGACCAGAAACTCGGACTCGCGTCGGTGGACGCGCGGCGCTCGAGCTGCCACGACGACGCGTGGCACTGCAGACAGTTCTGACGCCACGGGTGCGTCGATCGCAAGCCGACCGCTCCGCCGGCGCCGTGGCACGACAGACAATCCGAGCGCATCCACGTCGCATGCGGGATCGTCGGCGGCGCGCCGTTCCACGCGCGCTCACCGCTGCCCGGCGACGCGAGTCCGGCGAACGAACTCGCGATCGGCGCGACGGGCCCGAGTGCGCTCGTCGAACTTTCGACGTGGCACTGCGTGCAGTTCGCGTACGCCGCGTGCGGGATCTTCGGTGCGCGGACGGAGCCGAGCACGAAGCCGTCGCCGTGGCACGACATGCACGCGGCGGCGGAGCGCGCGTCGACCGCGTGCGGGATCGTCGGTGGGGCGCCGGCGTAGGCGCGCCGACTCGCGCGGGCGTCGACGGCGGGGCCGCGCTGCGCCACGTCGGCGACGGGAGGAGCATCGGGCGACGCCGTCGGCGCCGGGAGTTTCGCGACGCGCGTCGCGAACGCACGGTTGGGCCAATCGGGCGCCTCGGTGATCGCCGCGTAGTGCGTCGCCGGGATCGCGTCGTGCGCCGTGGCCGCGGCTTCGACGAGGGACGTGTGCCGTTCGATGCGGATCGGCTGGCGCAGACCGACGACGTAGCCGATGCCCGCTGCGCCGATCGCGACGGCGCACACCAGGTGGAGGAAGCGATGCGCGGAGAAGTTGGGCGGTTGCGCGGAGTTCATGGCGTCACTCCGCGGAACGCTTGGCGACGCGAACCGCGCACTTCTTGTAGTCGGGCTGTTTCGAGAACGGGTCGTGCGCGTCGAGCGTGACCTCGTTCACGAGTCGCATCTCGTCGAAGAACGGGATGAACACCGAGCCGCGCGGCGGTTGGCCGCGGCCGTCGATCCACGCCGCCAATTCGATGCGACCGCGGCGCGACTCGACGACGATCGAGTCGCCGTTCGCGATGCCGAGCTCCCGCGCGTCGTCGGCGTGGAGTTCGGCGTACGCGCGCGGCACCGCGCGCGCGAGCTGCGGAATGCGGCGCGTCATCGTGCCGGTGTGCCAGTGCTCGAGCACGCGTCCGGTGCAGAGCCAGAACGGATACTCCGCGTCCGGCTTCTCCGGCGGATCGCGGTACGGGTGGAACCAGATCTGCGCGCGGTCGTCCTTCGTGACCGAGTGATAGAACTGGATCCCCTTGCCCTTCGCGACGTACGGATCGTCGAACTCGGCGAAGCGGTACCGCGTCTCACGCCACGACCCGTCGGCCTGCTGCACGACCGGCCAGCGCAAGCCGCGCGCCTTCACGTATTCGGAGTACGGCGCGAGGTCCTTGTGCTTCTTGCGCGTGAACGCGCGGTACTCCTCGAACAGGTGCTCGTCGACGTTGACGTCGTAGTAGTGCGCCCACTCGTGGATCGGGACTTCGACGCCGTCGCGCTTCACTTCGAACAGGAAGCGCCCGTCCTTGTCCTTCATGCCGGGGAAGCCGCGATCGAACAACCGGCGCGCCACGGCGATCGTCTGCCAGCAGTCGTCGCGCGCTTCGCCGGGCGGCGAGACCATGCGGAACCACTGCTGCGTGCGGCGCTCCGAGTTGCCGTAGATCCCGTTCTTCTCGACCCACAGCGCGGACGGCAGCACGAGGTCGGCGAGCCGAGTCGTCGCGGTCGGGTAGACGTCCGAGACGATCAGGAACTTGTCCTTCAAGCCCGCCTTGCGGTCGAACAGCTTGTGCAGGTTCGGCAGCGTCTGGCCCGGGTTCGTGACTTGGACCCACAGCGTGTCGATGTCGCCGCCCTGATCGCTCGGCGTACAGAACTTCTCCCACATCAGCACGGTGTGGTAGCCGGGCTTCGGGTGGATGCGCGCCGGCGGCAGGTTCCACAGCGCCTCGCACTCCTTGCGATGTTCTTCGTTCGCGACGAGCCGTCCGCCGGGAAGCGCGTGCGCGAGCGTTCCGACTTCGCGGACGGTGCCGCACGCCGACGGCTGGCCGGTGAGACTCGTCGGTGCGTCGCCCGGCCTACCGAAGTGGCCGGACAGCAGATGGATGCCGTGCACGAGCTCGTTGATCGCGGTGCCGGCGGTGTGCTGGTTCATGCCCATGCACCACAGGCTCGTGATCCGCAGCTTGCGGTCGCCGAACAGGTCGGCGAGGAAGCGGATTTCGTCGGCCGGAACGCCGGACACGGATTCGACGTACTCGGGCGTGTACGGCTCGAGCGACTTCGCGTACTCCTCGAACGTGCTCGCGCGCCCGTTCAGTTCGGGCGGGTCGGACATCGCGCGGAACGCGCAGTGATCGGCGACGAACTGGGCGTCGTACGTCTTGCGCTCGATCAACAAGTGGGCGATGCCGTTCGCGATCGCGAGATCGGTGTGCGGCTTGAAGTTGAGGAAGCGCTGCGCGAACTCCGTGCTGCGCGTCCGCCGCGTCCCGATGTCGATCAGCATCACGTCGTCGCCGCGCGAGCGCCGGTCGATGACGCGCGAGAACAACACCGGGTGCATTTCGGCCGGGTTGTTGCCCCACAGGATCAGCACGTCGCACTCGTCGAGGTCCTGGTAGCAGCCGGCCGGCTCGTCGACTCCGTACGTCCCGAGGAAGCCGGTCACGGCCGACGCCATGCACAGGCGCGCGTTCGGGTCGATGTGGTTGTTCGCGAGGCCGCCCTTCATGAACTTCTGCGCGGCGTAGCCTTCCGGCACGGTCCACTGTCCGGAGCCGTAGAACGCGAATCGCTCGGGGCGCGCCGCGATGCGGTCGGCGATGACGTCGAGGGCCTCGTCCCACGAGATCGGCTGCAGCTCGCCGTCGCGGCGCAGCAACGGTCGCGTCAGACGGTCCGGTCCGTACAGCGCCAAGCCGACGTGATACCCCTTCACGCACAGCAGGCCCTTGTTGACGTCCGCGTCGACGTCGCCGGCGATCGCCACGACCTTGTCGTCGCGCACGCCGACCTGGACGTGGCAGCCGGTGCCGCAGAAACGGCACGGCGCCTTGTCCCACGTGACGTCGCCGGCCGGCGCTCCGGGCCCGGCGACGGCGCTCGGCGCGCTGCCGTGCAGCGTCGCCGCGGCGGCGGCGAGCGCGCTGGCCCTGAGGAATTCTCTGCGGTCGGTCGTGGGGCTCATGGGAATTGCTCCGCAGCGCATGGGGCGCTGACCTCGGCGAAGACGACGTCGACGTGAACGACTCCAGGGGTCGCGCGGAGCGCCTCGAGCGCGTCGAGCGCGGCGGAGGCGTGTTCGGCCTCAAGCGCCGCAGCGATCCGTCGTTCCGTTCGTTCCCCGAGCGTCAGACCGGGCCAACGCGCCAGCCTCGCGACCGTGGCCGCGCGGAGGGACGCATCGGGATCGAGCGTGAGGATCAATCCGGAACAGTGCATGGGCGACTCCGCGAGCCCGCACGAAAACGCCGTACCAATCGCGGAGCGGCGGTCCGCCGCGTCGCGGAACGCCATTTGTTGGAGCGCACGGACATCTTTGGGACCGTCGAGGGTTCGACCCGTGATCCTGCGCGCCATCATCGTCGTCACCATCGGCGTCGCCGCCACGTGGACCGTGGTCCGCGAGACACCGCCCGCGCCGCTCGGAACGCAAGCGTCGGCCGAGGGCGTTGCCGCGGCAGACGCGCGGATCGTCGGAACGACGACGATCAACGAACCCCGAGCGATGCCGCGGGTGCGCGTGTCGGTCCCGCGCGGCGCGGGCGAGGACGCGGAAGTGCTGGCGTCCTGCACGACGTGCCACGCGACGCGGCCCCCGAACGCGACGACCGCGTCGAGCGCCGACCTCGACGAGTTCCACGGTGAATTGATGTTCGCACACGGCAACAATCGCTGCCTCGCGTGCCACGACGCGACGAACTACGACGCGTTCCATCTCGCCGACGGAACGCGCGTCGAGATGCCCGAGCTGATGACGCTGTGCGCGCAGTGCCATGCCGCGAAGGTCGACGAGTACGCGCACGGCGCGCACGGCGGCATGAACGGAGCGTGGGACCTGCGTCGCGGCTCACGCACGCGCAATCACTGCATCGACTGCCACGATCCGCACTCCCCGGCGTTCCCGCGGATGGTGCCGACGTTCAAACCGAAGGACCGCTTCCTGATGCGCAAGGGCGAACCCGCGGAGGATTCCCGATGACTGCGGATGGTGACCCACGCGATGGCTCGAGTCGTCGCACGGTGATGAAGGCGGCCGGTGCGACGCTCGGTCTCGCCGCGCTGGCGAAGGCGGTCCAGCCGCTGACCGAGTTCACGGACTCGCTGACCCGCGAGCAGTTCTTGCAGAAGCACTACAAGGAACTCGATCCCGCCGAGAAGCAGGCCGTGCTCGAGCGGCTCGAAGCGCAGGCTCGCGAGACGTACGGGGTCGACGTGTCGATCAAGGACCCGCCGCCGATCGACGGCGTGAAGTTCGCGTTCGCGATCAACCTCAGCGTGTGCAACGGCAACGGCAAATGCGTCGAGGCCTGTCACCGCGAGAACAACCACGATCGTGCGACGAACCAGTCGTACATCCGCGTGCTCGAACTCGATCGCGGCTCGCTCGACCTCACCAGTGCCGACTCGACGTACGACCACGCCGTTCCCGCGCCCGGCAAGGCGTACCTGCCCGTGCAATGCCAGCAATGCGATGCGCCGCCGTGCACGGACGTCTGCCCGGTCGAGGCGACGTGGAAGGAGAAGGACGGCATCGTCGTCGTCGACTACGACTGGTGCATCGGCTGCCGCTACTGCGAGGCGGCGTGCCCGTACCACGCGCGGCGGTTCAATTGGACGAAGCCCGAAGTCCCGGCCGCCGAGATCAACCCGAACCAGAGTTACCTGTCGAACCGCGTGCGTCCGCAGGGCGTCGTCGAGAAGTGCACGTTCTGCCTGCATCGCACGCGCGAGGGTCGCTTGCCGGCGTGCCTCGAAGCGTGCCCGACCGGCGCCCGCGGGTTCGGCGACCTCAACGACGAGCACACCGAGATCCGGTGGATACACGCGAAAAAGCGCGGCATCGTCCACAAGGAATAGCTCGGGACGAAGCCGAGCATCT
>JAEUIB010000696.1 GCA_016795255.1 Planctomycetota bacterium | reverse complement strand
GAAACCGAGAGCGTGAGGAAAACTTCGCGGCACGTTTCGTCGCGCGAAACGTGTTTCAAGTTCGACGCGGGCCGAACCTCTCCATCAGCTTGCGGAGTTCGTCGCCGGTCGCCGGCCGATCCGGAAGCTCGGGCCGCCGTTCGCGCGGCGGCTTCGGCGGACGAGGACCGCGGTCCCCGGAGGGGCCGCGCGGAGGACGAGGTCCGTCGCGGCGCGGGCCGCGATCGTCGCGCGGACCGTGATCGTCGTCCCGAGGCGGACGGGGCGCGCGCTTCTGGACTTCCGGCGGCGTCGCATCCGCGGCGATCACGCCACGCGCGAGCGACGCGAAGCCGAGCAACTGTCCGGGCGAGCCCGCTTCCATCGTGAACCGGCGTGCGACGGGAATCGTCTTCGGGTCACGCGCCTCGCGCTTCAACTCGTCGCGCAGTGGCGGCAAACGACTGCTCGCGTTCGCACCGTCCTGTCGAGCCCGCTCCATCACGAGCTTTTCACGTTCGGCACGTTCGCGCCGCTGTTGCGGCGTGAGCCCGAGGCCGGCGCGAGCCAGTGCGCGCGCCAGCGGTTCCGCGAGAGCACTCGACCGCTCGAGCGCGAGCAGCGCCGTCGTGCCGTGCAGTCCGGCGCCGATGCCGACGCGCAACGCGAATCGATCGACGTCGCCGGCGAGCCGCTCGACGAACATCCGCTGCGCGGCGTCCTTCGGCGCACCCATGCGGTCGAGCCACGTCTTCTCGCGCGCGGCGATCGCCTGGAAGCGTGCGGCCAGGCTGGCTTCGATCGCGCCGAGGACGCGCCGCTCGATCGTCGGCTCGTCGAGCATCCGCGCGTCGTCGCGGACGAGTCCGAACAGTCGGTCGAGCACGGTCCACAGCGGCGCGCCGAGCATCGGATGTCCCGACTCCGGCAACGCGGCGAGTCGCTTCAGTTGGCGTGCGTCGACGCGGAGTTCGAACTCGAACTCCGACCCGGGCACCAGAGCCTCGACGACGGTCGGCAGCAACGGCGTGATGTGGCCGTCGCCACCACGCGCGAGGTTGAACGGGGACACGCGCACGACCTCGAGCGTCGCGTTCGCCTTCAGCGCGTCCGACACCAGGAGGAACCGCAGGACGTCGAAGCGGCGATCGGCGAGGCGACGGTGCGGACCGCGATGATTGGGCACGCGGAACGCCGCGGCTTCGATCTCGTCGCCGAAGCGGAAGCGCGCACGGCCCGGCGTCGCGCGCGCGAGCGTGCGATTCCAGCCGTCGAGGTCGTCGGCGCCGTCGAGCACCACCTTCGCCAGGTCGGGATCGCCGCGCAGCAGCACCGCGTGCGCCAACGCGGAGCGCAACTGTCCCTTCAGCGTCGTTCCGGGAACCGTGGGCGTTCCGTTCGCGTCGACGGCGTGGGCTCGGATCTCGAGGCGACGGTCGAATCGCCCGCCGATGAATGCGGCGCGACGGCGGTCGTAGGCACCCGAGCGCACGGCGTCGTGCAGCGCGACGTCCTTGATCTCGTCCTTCAACCAACGCAGCGCGGAGTGGCGCTCGCGCAACGTCCGCAGCAGTTCGTCCCGTTCCCGGCCGCGCGCGTTCGCGACTTGGTCCTTCTGCGCTTCGAGGTCGTCGTTCGCGCGATCGGTGAACGCCGCCAGCGATTCGGCCGCGTCGTCGCGGATCGCGAGCACGGCGTCGAGCAGCCGGCTCCAATCGATCACGTGGACGAAGCCGTCGGCGGCGAACCAATCGAGCCAAGTGTGGGTCTCGCCCGAGCCGACGTGGATCGGCGATTCGGCGCGCAACGTGAACCTCACGCGCCACCTCCGGCCGACAACAGCGGAACGACGAAGCCGCGTCCGCAGTAGCGCACGGCGAACGGGCCTCGATCGTCCGCGAGCGTCGCGACCGTCGGCGAGTCGCCGTACGCGTCGCTCGCGCCGAGAGGCACGATCGATCCTTCGGTCAACGCGAGGACAGGGCGCTTGCGGGCCGAGCCGCCGGCGATCGGACGCGACGTCGCGAAGCCGTGACGGCGTTCGACGGAATACGCGATCCGCGCATCGCGGCGCTCGAGCGCGGACGCCAACGCCTCGCGCTCGGCGTTCGACGGCAACGCCAGCGACAGCAGCACGCCGGTCTCACCGGCCCGCGCGCGGCGCAGGAACTCCGGCGTCTTCACCTCGACGGCGAACGCACGCCCGCCCCGCTGCGTGTCCGAACCGAACCCGGCGCGCTCGAGCCACTGCAGCGCCGGCTCGACGTAGTGCTCGTTGTTGCCGTCGGCGAAGAAGAACGCGCCGCCGTGTCCTCGTTCGACGTTCGGCGGCGTGCGGCGATCCGCGTCGCGACCCTGCCCCGCGATGAACGCGAGGAATTGGTCTTCGGCGAGCCACCGGCGATTCGCGTCGCCCGGCGCGGCTTCCGCGCCACCGACGGGCCCCGGGAAGAAGTGCACGCGACGATCGCCCTCGTCCACCCACGGGAACGCCGACGTGACGTACGGCGGATCCCCGATGAATCGCTCGACGGAGTCGCGGCCGAACACCACGCGCACGCCCCAGGCGATCAGCCCGAGCAGCGTGTCGGAGCGCGGCGCGACGAACCCGGTCGATCGCGGATGGAGGACGAATTGCTTCACGCCGTGCCCTCGGCCAAGCGGTCGCGCACGCTCTTCACCAGTTCGTCGGCGTCGATCTGGTCGATCGTCTTCAGTTCGCCCGACGGCTCGGCGCGCTTGCGGCCGCGCTCGTAATCGACGCGCGACACGACCGCGGGGCGTTCATGCAGGTGGATCCGGACACGGCCGTAGCCGCGCGTGCCGTGACCACCGAGGTAGCTGTCCTCGAGCAGCGCGAGCGCGACGATCAGGTCCTTCAGCAGTCGCTCTTCGTCGTCGTAGCGGTCGAACACGCTCAGCACGAATTCGATCGTGAAGCGCGAGCCGGCGACGACGCGCTCGATCTGGCGCGGCTCGGCGGCCGCGGTGATGCGGTTGATCGCGGTCTCGGCCTTCACCTCGGTGCCGAGGCCGTCGGTCTCGAGCATGCGCCACCAATTGACGGTGTTCTCGTCGGGGCGGCGCGCCTTCGTGTGCGGATCGAGCGGCAACGCGTCGCGGACGACGAGGCGCGTCGGCCCCGCGTTCGCGTCCTTGCCACGACCGCCGAACATCAGCGCGACCGGGTCGAACGTCTCGCCGTCGCGCGGACCGCCGCGCAACAGTTCGAGCAACGCGCGCAGCCGGCCCTTCAAGCTCGAGCCGGGGATGACCGGCAGACGCGTGGCCGGATCGCGAGCGACCGGCAGATCGAGTCCACCGATCACCAGCGAATCGCGATTGCCTCCGACGTGGAGACCGGTGACGCACTCGAGGACGCCGCCGACGACGACGTGACCGCGGAACGAAAGCGAGGACGAGGTCATGGGAACTCCGAGGGCTCGAAGATCAATCGCGGCGACGGTCGTCGGCGTGGAAGCGGTGGTAACCGACCAGCGCTTCGATGCCGTCGAGGAAGTTGCGCAGCTGCTGCGGATCGGGCGCGTCCTGGTTGCGCGTGACGTGATCGACTCCGCGGAACACGAACTCGCGCACCTTCACGAGCGCCGAGCGCTCTTTGCCGCTCTCGCGACCGGCGAGGTACGCGACGCGGGACTTCAGCAGCACGAGGGCACGGCGCGCTTCGCGCGCGTCGCGCGGATCACCGGTCGCGACCATCCGGCGAACCTCCTGCGCGAGGATGCCGAGCGGACGGAGGCGCGAGAACGGCACGGTCCGCGCGTCCCGCGCGAGCTGTTCGGCGTCCTTGTCGAGGCGATCCTCGACGTAGCTGCGACCTTGCGGACCTTCGCGGTTCTGACCACCGCCGTGCGGCGCGTGGCCGGCGTGAGGCGCATGGCCCTGGCCACCCGACCGTTCGTGCGGAGGAGCGCCCTCGCCACCTCGACCACGACCGCGACGGCGCTTCTTGCGGCGACCGCCGTCGGCGGGTCCGCCGGCCTGCCCGTCGGCGGGCGCAGCGTTCGACGCCGCCGCATCGGGCGCGGCGGCTTGCGCCGGTGCTTCCGGCGCAGGAGGAGGCGGCGGCGACGGATCTTGGCCCGGGGTTTCGTTGTCGTTCATCGCTTCATCTCCGCCACTGGGGCCGCTGGCATCGAAGCCATCCAGACAGCATAGGACAGGGGTAGGACGGCCTCGCCCGACTCGAAGCCGCGTGCCGACTCGGTGACCAGGGCGGACAACGCCGCGATCGCGGGATCCGCGCCGGCGGCGCCGCGCGCTCGTCGCGCGTTGACGCCGCTCTTCGCCGCCACCGCGTGGATCGCGCCGCGCAGCCGCGCCCATTCACCGAGATCGAAGTGCTCGCGCTGACGCACCAGTCGCGCCGCGGCGACCGCGAGTTCGCGCATCGGGCCGGGAGCGCGCCGCGCCAATCGTTCGAGTCCGGTCGCGAGTTCGCGTTGTCGCGCGATCGTCGACAGCTCGATCCGAACGTCGTCGACGACCAAGCTGCCGCGCTCCCCGCGCGCGAGTGCCGCGGACAGCGCGGACCAGGCCCGTGACGTCGCCGCGTCGCTTCCCGCGGCATCGCGCGCGAAGGTCAGCGCGATCGAGATCGACGTCCGCCACTCGTTCGCGGCATCGCCCGCGATCGCCTCGACGAACGCGAGCGCGTCGCGCAGGTCGACGACGAACGACGCACGGTCGCCGCAGACCAGCGCGCGCGACGGCGCGAAGCGGTCGGAGTGATGCGCGACGATCCCGTCGAGCAGGTCGTGACCGGTCTGCTGCAGCAGCAACCACGTGAGGAACGAACACGCGCCGTGCTCGCCGGCCGGCGCCGGGCGCAGCGGATCGAGCGCGACCACGACGCACGCGATCGGCCCCCCGGCATCGCCGGAGGATTCCGTCGCGGCCTGCGCGGATTCGTCGTCGGCCGAGAACGGCCCGAACGCGTCGGCGTTGCGCAACTGCGTCGAGAACGGCGCCCGCGCGGCGGCGGCGTCGACGGCGTGCAGCGCGTCGACCGTCGCATGGGCGTCGGCCGCCGGATCGGCGTCCAACGCAGCGACGATCGGAACGACACGTCCGCCGGTCGTCGTCAGCGCGAGCTGCTCGACGGCCGCCGTCGCGGCGGCGAGTCGTTCGTCGTCCGCGTGTTCGACGACGAACACGCAGCGGTCGCCGACGTCTTGCAGTGCCGACTCGGCAGGAACGCCGAGGCGCTCCGCGAACACGGACTTCCACGCCGTCGACGACGCGATCCGCAACTCCAGCGAGCGTCGCCACTCCGCCGCTGCGCAGCGGGCGTCGTGGGCCGAAGTCGTGTCGGCGCTCGCGAGGCGCAATTGAACGATGCGCGGACTCATGCGATCTCCCGCGACCACTGCAGCCGCCCGAAGCCGAACGCGGTGCCCTTGCCGACACCGGCGCTCGACGCGAACGCGATCAGTTCGGCGCACGGTCCGAAGTCGCCTTCGAACTCGAGGCGACCGAGCCAGCCGTCGAGATGCATGCGACGTCCTTGTCGTTGCGACCAACGCTGGGCGTGGACGCGCCGCAGATTGCGCACGACGGTCCGCACCGATCGAGCGGCGTCGAGCGCGTCGTCGAACGTCGCGTCGACGCCTTCGTGGAACGCGAGCAACGCCTTCGCCCGACGCGCGACCGCGCGCATGAGTTCGTGGAACGACTCGAGCCGCGCCAAGCGGCCGTCGCTCGCGAGGCGCAGCGGCGTGCGGAGCGTGACGGCGAGCCGCGAGCCGAACTCCGGCGGCGCTTCGAGTCGGGTCACCGCGGCGCGGCACGCGGCGCGATCGAGCACGAGCGGAGATCCGCTCGCGAGCTCGACGAAGCCTCGATCGGTGCGGCCGTCGACGCCGGAGACGTCGAACGCCGAGCGCTCGCCCGTCAAACCACGCTCGCCGGCGCGCGCGAGTGCGGCGACGAACGTCGGCACGTCGTCGGTGGCGCGACCGAACAGAGTCAACCCGAAGGTGAACGGAGTGCCGGCGCGAACGCGGCTCTTGCCGAACGCGACGTCGAACGCGAACGGATGCGGCGCGAACGGCACGCCGTGGAATCGCGCCTCGTCGGACTCGATCGGCGTGTCGAACGCGTACGGCACGACGCAGCGCTCGCGCAACGCACACGGTCCGCACTCGCGCGTCCCGGTCACGCAACCGACGTCGTACAGCGCGTGTCCGAACGCGCCGCGCAACGTGCTGCCCGCAAAGCGCGGCAGTCGCAAGGCATCGCGAGCTTGAGCGCGAATGCGGAGCGTGGCGATGCGCAGCGAACGGAGCGAGTTCGTAGGGATCACGGGGGGAGAGAGCCTACCAGCGGGTTCGCTCGGCGAGAGCCTCCCGTACGACGCCGCGAACGATTCCCTCGCCGCGCGGACACGGATCGAGAAGCGCACCGCCGCTCAAAGGCTGTGAGCTCAGAAGGTGTCCGAGGCAGCACCCCGGTCGCGAAGTGACCGATTTCGCAGCCGCCGCATTCACAGACGATGCGGCCATGCTCGGCCCCAACGACCGTTCCATTCGGCGACTGCCGTCGCCGAGCAACACCTGGTGAGGCCGAAAACATGAATCAATCGGATTGATTCATGTTCTCTCAAACGAACGAGTTGTTCAGCACTTCGCCGAGGCCGCCGGCGCCGGGGACGATGTAGTCGTGGTCGTCGAGACCGCGCTCGCGTTCGAGATGCGTGCCGGGCACCGTCTCGAGCACGTCGTCGGGCGACAAGCCGCGGTCGACGCGACCGGCGTAGACGCGCACGCGATCGTCGCCGGTCAACACTTGGCGCACGTACTCCGGAGTGACGATCAGGTGCATCGCGACGATCGCGCGCGGTTCGCCGAGCCCCGCCTTGCGGTACGCGCGGATCACTTCGAGCACCGTCGAGCCGGTCGCGCCCATCGGGTCCGGGATCAGCACGACCGAACCCTCGATCGATCCGCCGAGCTTCGATCCGGCCGAATCGACGCCGCTGACGCGGCCGGTGGCGTCCGTCCGCCGAGCGAAATAGAGGTAGTCGAGCCGCACGGCGTCCGGGTCGAGCGCCGCGGTCAGTTGCTCGAAGCACGCGAGCGACGCCTGGTTGCCCCCGCGCAGCACGTTGGCGACGACGACGCGGACGCGCGGATCGACCGCGACGCCGCGCCACGTGCCCGCCTGCGAGTGCTGCTTCATCCGCGTGTCGCTCGCGATCGCGGCCGAGGGGAACTCGTGCGCGACGACTCGATGCAGCAGCGCGGCGTAGACCGACTCGACGAGCCGGAACAACTGCGGCGGCTTCGTGGACGCCGCGCAGACCCGGGTCAGGATCTGATGGATCCACGGATCCCCGAGGACATGCACGCGCGGCCCGTAGCGATGCTCGAGTTCGAACACGCGCGAAGTCTCCATGCGAACCACTCCGACGAGATGACGGATGCCGAACCGGACTCGGCCGCCTATCATCCCGGCCCATGCGATTGCCGTCGATGCCTTCGTTCGCCGTGTTCGCCCGCATCTTGGGGATGACCGGGATTTCGTTCGCGCTGTCGGCGTGCTGCGACCTGCAGGCGGTGCGCGCGGGCTCGCCCGAGGCCCCCGTGTCGGAACTCGAAGCGGCCGTCACCTGCCCGCCGGACGAAGGGATCGACCAAGGCCTGATCCAATTGATGCGCGTCCGCACGCACGGCGACGTCCGCTCGCTCGACGAGGTGCGCATGCTGCAGACGCTGCATGCGGTCGCGCGCCGCGGCGATGCCGACGCGCTGTCGGCGCTCGAGGACTTGCTGCGCGATCCGTCGCCCGACGTCCGCATCGGTGTGCTCGAAGCGCTCGATCGACTCGGGGCGGTCGGCTCGCTGCCGGTGCTGCGTGAAGTCGCTTTGAACGACCCGTCGCCGCGGGCCCGCGAGATGGCGTACCACGTGATCTCGTCGTTGACCGAGCGGCGCGTCCGCTACCTCGACGCGCGATCGATCCGCAAGCGATAGACGGTTCCGCGCCGCGCATCGGTCAGTTGCGTGGCGTCGTCGACGGCGGTCGATTCCAGCAACGGTTCGCACGCCGCGACGCGGAACGGCACCGTGACGTCGCCGTCCTCCAGCACGACCAGCAGCGCCGTCTCGGAGTCGGGATGGACGACGACGCCGCGATCGCCGCGCAACGTCTGCGCATACGTCCGATCGGCGAATCCTGCGGCGAGCGTGCCGTCCCGCGAGCGCGTCGGCACTCCGAGTTGCCGTTGCGCCGGGAGTCGCAGCAGAGCACCGAGGGTCGCGGCTCGCGCGTCGTCGAGACCGCGTAGCTCGGCGGCATCCACCGCCGGAGTCCCGAGGACGACGGCGCGCGCGAGGAAGCGCAGCTCGCGCTCGAAGTCCGCGCTCAGCGCTCCGCGCCGCGGCCCGAGGACGAGCGGCAGGTCGGGCTGCGCCGCCGCCAACTGCAACGCGGCGAACTCGACGGCGGCGTCGTCGGCACGATCGCGCGTGATCCACGTCATGCCGAGCGATTCGATGCATTCGGGCGCGCCGACCGGAGCGACGACGAGCGCGCCCGGTTGCGCTCGATTCGCTTCGACGGCGAGGATCTCGAGCCAACGGCGGATCTCGCGGACGCCGATGCCGGCGCCCGGATTGTGGACGGCTTGGGATGCCTGCGGGTCACGCACCGCCTCGAGACCGCGGACGACGAAGCCGTCGGCCGCGATCGCGTCGAGTTCGCGGGACAACGTGCGGCGAGTGACTTCGCGCAGGAAGTCCTGCGTCCGGCTCAGGTAGGTCGTGTCGACGAGGCCCTGCTCCGCGACGCGCGAGACGTCGCCGAACGTGTCCGGAGCGATGCGGAACGCGTCCCAGGCCAGCAGCACGTGATCGCCGCGGACCCGCGCTTGCGCCGTGATCGCCGCGAGTCGAGCGAAGCTCTCGCCCGCGATCGGCTCGCCCGGCGCCACGTACCACGGACCGTCGACGACGACGGTCGATCCCGAGAGTCCGAACCGGTTCCTCGCGTCCGCGAACGCCCGCTCGATCGCGACGTCGTCGAATCGCTCGCCGGTTCGCGCATCGACGACGATCCACGGATCGCGCCACCATGACGGCAGCGTCAGGTTGCCGAGGTCGCGCACGACCGGCGACGTGCCGTGCTCGACGACGATCTCGCGGTATTGCGCGAGCAGTTGCGTGCGGTCGTCGGCGACGAGGACCGCGAGCGACAGCGACACGGCAGCCGGGCCGGTGCCGCGGGACGCGAGCAATCGGGTCGGCAGCTCGACGCCGACGCGATCGGGATCGAGCGTGACGACGGTCGCGTCCGGCAACAGCGTCAGCGCGAGACCGACGCAACGTCCGTCCTCGGTCTCGCGAACCATCAGTTGGGGGCCGAACGTGACGACGCCACGCGCATCGAGTCCGATCCGCACCGACGACGTCGATGTGGGGTCGAGAGCGGCCGACGCGCGCGAATACGACGCATCCCATTCGATGCCGCCGAGCGCGTCGACGCACAGATCGAGGCCCGACCGCGCCGAGCGCACGACGTCGAGCAGATCGATGACGATCCCACTGCCGGCGTCGAGTTCCAACGCCAGCATGCCGACCACGGCGTCGGGGTCCTGCGCGTGCGCCTTCACCGCGACGACGAGGTCTTCGGCCGCCGGCACCGGGACGTCGAGATCCATCGTGCGCGCGTCGTCGCGCAAGGTTTGCGGCGGGCGCAGCGCGCGGCCGTCGGCACTGGTCGAGACGTCGACGGCGACGCCACTCGGACACCCGTCGTCCAGCGCGAAGCGTCCGGTCAACCGGAACCCCGTCGCCGGCACGTCGTCGCCGATCGAGACCGCGCGCAGCACGTCGCGCAGTCGGAACTGCAGGCGCGTCGGCGCGCGCAGCGCGAGACCTCGCGGCGCGGGCTCACCGCCGATGTGCAGCGGCGACGCCGACGTGAGTCCGCCGGACTGCGATGCCGCGCCTTCGCCCGACACCGTCACCGCGGGGCTCAGCGCGTCGAGCAGTTCGATCGGCACCGACCAATTCAGCACCGGGCCGAACGGTCCGCCGCGCACGGCGACGCTCGCGCGGCCCGATTCCTCCGACTCCGTCAGCAGCGCGATCACGTTCTCGAGCTCGCCGGCCTCGCCCGGCGACGCTTCGGCGTTCATGAACAGGATGGCGTCGTGTCCGGCGGGTGCGTACGTGCGCGGCGGCCATTGCGGGCGCAGAGCCATGCCGATCGGGATCCGCGCGACGAGTCGCCCTTGCGCGTCGGAAATCGACAGTCGACCGGTGTCGGCATCTACGTGAGTGCGGGCGGTGCGGCCGACGAAGCGCTGCGAGTCGGTCTGCGGACTCGCACTCGCTGCGGAGAGCATGCCCAACAGCACGAGCGCCCCCGCAACACGCCGGATCAGGATCGAACACACTCGCGGCCACGTCGCCCGAGCGACGCGCGCGGTCGATGCCCCGGGCTCGGCAACGCGGAGTGGGGAGCCGGCGCGCTCCGCAGTCGCGATCGGGTCGTTGGACGATGCGCACGTCACGAGCAGACGCCCTCTTCTGCCCAGGTCGGGCCCGCTTGACCGGAATCCGTCGTGGCGGATCGAACGGCGGACCGGATCACGTCCCCGGCCCATGACCCGGCATCGGCCCCCGTCGAGCCACCACGCGGCAAGGCTGGACATTGAACGAAACGCCGGGCCGAACGGACCTGGTGGGATTTCCTTTGTTTCCGCGAGGCCCAGGCGTCGCCTGGATCGCTTGATGTGTCGACCCGCTCCCCGTCCCCTCTCGAACGCGCGTGAAACGTCCAGCTCGTGGAACTCACGGGATGTTCCGTAGAAATTTTTCTCGGAATCCACCACAGAAGTCCGAGCGTGATATTCTGCGACTGGGTGAGAGAGGATTGGATGGCATCCGAGGTACGTCTAGCCCATCGATCGTGACCGGAGGAGCTGAGCCGACGCTCGTAAGTCATTGATCGATCAGGTCCTGGGTTCCTCCGGGTCATCGCTCGGCTGCACGCGGAACGCGGGCGCGAACGGTGTCTCGGGCCGGGTGTCCGAGTGTTGCGCACATGGAACGCGTGCGTAGCCGTGAGTCGCCATTCCTCGACTGGAGTCCACCCAGCCATGTCCTCCTTCCTCGCACGTGCTCTCCCACGGCGCGGATCGATCGCCCTGCGATCCGCTTTCCGTTCCGCCCTGGTCGTCGCGACGCTGTCGCCGGTCGCGCTTTGTGCCGGCGAGCCGGACCTCAAGGCCGCCTCGATCAACGCGCCGAACATCGCCGAAGACGGCAGTGACGTCGGCATCAACATCGCGATCGAGAACCTCGGCGGCGCGCTGCCGCCCGAGACCCCGATCACGTTCGACGTGTTCATGACGACCGACTACGTCATCGACCCGAACGACCCGCACTGCGGTCAGTTCGTGACGACGTCGCTCGGCGTGCAGAACGTCACCATCCACATCCCGGAGGACACGCCCGCCGCGTACTACACGTGGGCGATGCGCGTTACGCCGGCCGACGGCGAGTTGAACCTCGGCAACAACCTCGTGTTCGGAATCCCGGTCGGGATCCTGCACGTCGACATGTGCATGACCCAAGGCTCGCCGACGCTCGAACTGACGACCTTCGCGACCGGGCCTTCGCCGGCGCCGGTGCCGTACAAGATCGCCAACTGCGGCGAGTTCTCGAGCATCCTGATCTACAACGCGATCGAGACTCCGGAAGTGCCGTGGCTCTCGGTGTCGCCCGCGACCAACTTCGCCGTCGCGCAGGCGGATCCGGCGACGACGTCGTTCATGTTCGACACGTCGGCGCTGCCGCTCGGCGACCACACGACGACGGTGCAGTTCGTCAGCATCACGAACCCGAACGAGACGCTTTCGGTCGACGTCACGATCCACGTGATCGAGCCGTACTTCTCCCCGGGTGACCGACTGCTCGGCGAAGTCGCGCTGCCGGGCGAAGTCGACGAGGTCCGCTTCCACGGCATTCCCGGCGAGCTGGTGCGCCTGCAGGTCGCCACCCCGACCGGCGACGTGAAGCCGATCATCGAGCTCCTCGACGACCAGGGGACCGTGCTGAAGACCTACAAGTTCAAGCACAGCCTCAAGGCGAAGAAGAAGAACGTGAAGATCCCCAGCGCGGGGTTGTTCCGGCTGCGCATCTCCGGCGCGCCCGGCACGTTCGGCGCCTACGACATCAAGACGGCGCGCAAGCTGCCGAAGATGGCGAACAAGGCCAAGAAGACGCTGAAGTCGAAGGACGGTTCGGGCACCGCCGCGCAGCCGGTGTTGTGTCTGCCCGGTGCGACGCTGAACCTGGTCGCGGTGAAGGGCAAGAAGTTCACCGGCCCGCTGGACGTCGCCGTGACGAACCCGTCCGGCGCGAACGTCAACACGTTGCCGTTCGTCGTCGCGGGTCCCGACGGCAGCATCACGCTGTCGAATCTGTCGGTGAACCAGAACGGCCAGTACCTCGTCCTCGTCAGCGGGTTCGCGAACAAGAAAGAGACGGTCAAGCTGCAGCTGAACCCCGTTCAGCCGCCGCTCGGAAACCAGATCCTGTTCATTCCGTGACGACCGAGTCCGGATGAGTCGACTGCGCGCCTCCTCGGCGCGGGTCGACAGCCAAAGGTCACGCGGCGATCCTCCGGCGTAGGAGCGATCGCCGCGTTCATTGCAGGACTTGCCGGACTTGCGGGACCGATCCCGACGGAGCAGGACGGCGCGCGATCGCCCCACTCGTCGACGAGTTCACGGAGGCGATGCGGCCTCGGCGGCGGCACGGCGACGCTGCGCTCGACCGAGCACGACCGCGACCGCGGTCCACACGATCGCCGCGGGGATCGGCACGAACAGCCCCTTCTCGGCCGAGGTGTGCTCGCGGACGCCCGCCGCCATCGCGTCGCCGAGGCGATAGACGACGGTGTCGATGAACGCCTTGGCCTTCGACTTCTCGGCGCGCGACACGACGGTGAACAGGACCTCTTTCGCGGGTCGCGAGATCGCGTACTGCAGCGCCTGTCGCCCGACCTCGAAGATCGCGAGCGACACGAGCGACGGCACGATCCACACCGTCGAGAACCCTGCGAACGTGAACAACGGCACCGCGCACAGCGCGACGCCGACGCCGAACCGGGTCATGAACCTTCCGGCGAGGAACAACTGCAGCGCGAGCGTCACGCCTTCGCTGATCGAACGCAGGTTCGCGAAGAACGCGTTCGCCGCCTTGTCGTCGTCGCCGTAGACGACGTGCGAGAAGTGCTGCTTTCCGAACCACAGGAACGTCGACGTGAAGCTGTAGAGCAGCAGGTAGCCGGCGATTCCCATCAGGTACGGCGAG
>JAEUIB010000687.1 GCA_016795255.1 Planctomycetota bacterium | reverse complement strand
GCGCGCATCGCGGCCTCGCGCACGTGGACGTCGTCGTCGCGCGCGAGCCGCTCGAGCTGCGCCACCGCGCGCGCGTCGTCGACCTTCGACAGCGCCAGAGCGGCGGCGCGGCGTTGCGACCACAACGGGCTCGACGCGGCGTCGAGGATGCGCGTGTCGCACGGCACGTCGTCGAACTCGGCGAGGGACTTCAGCGCGGCCGTCCGCACCGCGTCCTCGTCGTCGAGTGCCGCGAGCACGAGCTGCATCGCCCGCGGCGTCTCGAACGTCGCGAGCGATTGGACGGCGAGGACGCGCAGGTCGACGGCGCGACTCGCGAGTGCGGCTTCGAACGTCGGCAAGGAATCGGGAGCGCGACCGAGCAGCACGCGGCGCGCGTCCTCGCGCACGAACGGATCGGACGACGTGAGGAACGTCGCGGCCGCATCCGACGGTTGCGCGTGGACCGGCGCCGCAGCGAACACCGCGCACAACGAAACGGCGAGGACGCGAACCCACGGCGCCGGCGGAGCCCCACGTGCGGTGTGCCGGCGCGCCGCGTTCACCTTGGCGCCTCCACGGCTTTCAGCGCGTCGCCGAGGTGCTCGACGAGGTCGAGCGCGATCAGCGCGGTCTCGCCGCGCCGACGCTTCGCAAGGTCCCCGGCGCGACCGTGCATGTGGACGGCGAGAGCCGCGGCCTTGAACGGATCGTCGAAGCGGACGATCAGCGCGCCGAGCAGTCCGGACAACACGTCCCCGCTGCCCCCGGTCGCCATGCCCGGATTGCCGGTGCGATTGACGTACGTCCGTGACGCACTGGCGACGACCGTGCCGGCGCCCTTCAGGCAGACGATGGCGCGGAAGCGCGCCGATGCGGCCTTCGCGCGCGCCAGGCGCTCTTTGGCGTCCGCCGTCGCGGGCTTGCCGTCGAGGCGTTCGAGCTCGCCGGGATGGGGCGTCATGATCGTGGGGGACGAACGACGCGCGAGGACGTCGGGTTCGGCGGCGAATGCGTTCAGTCCGTCGGCGTCGAGCACCAGCGGCTTGCCGAGTTCGAGCGCGAACGAGCGGATCGTGAACTGCGTGGCTTCCTCGGTGCCGAGTCCGGGACCGAGCACGACGACGTCGGCGCGCCGCGCGGCTTCGACCAGATGCTCGAGCGCGGCGTTGGCGACGAAGCCCTCGCGGGTCGCCGGGAGCGGCTCGAACAGCGCGCACGGGCAAGCCGGCGCGATCAGCGGCAGCGCGCACTCCGGCGTCGCGACGGTGACGAGGCCGGCGCCGCCGCGCAGCGCTCCGAGAGCGGCGAGCGTCGCCGCGCCCGGCATGCGCCGCGAACCGGCCACGACGAGGACGCGGCCGAAATCGCCCTTGTGAGAGTCACGCGCTCGCTTGGTCAGTCGGAACGGTGGCTTCATGGCCCCTCGAACGTGACGTCGATGTGGCCGACGTGGATGCCGGCGTGATTGAACGAGCGAGTGTCGAGGTAGCCCGAAAGCGCCTCGGTCTCCGCCTTCGACAGCACGCCGAGGCGTCGCAGGACGGTCAGCAGGATCGGCACGTACGGGCGCTCGTTGCCGTCGTCGATCTTGATCGCGATGCCGAGGTCGAGTCCTCGCACTCCGCACGCGAGGATGCCTTCCGCGCCGATCTTCGAGAACAGGCGGCCGGCGCCGGCGCGGATGAAGTCGGTGTCGAAGCGGCGCGTGCCGCCGATCATCTCGGGATGCGCGGCTTGGGCGTCGCGCAGGCGCGTCAACGCCTCGCGATCCGCGGCATCGGCGAGCGTCGGATTCGCGAGGCGCGCGAACCCGAGCGCGAGGTTCGCGAGCGGCAGGATCCACGTCGGCGCCGAGCAGCCGTCGATCGCGTGCGACAACGCGGCCTCCGGCGTGTCGGTGGTGCGCCGGACCGCATCGCGGATCGCGAGCTGGATCGGATGTTCGGGGTCGATGTAGCGCTCGGTCGGGGCGCCGATCGCGCGGCAGAACAGCAGCATGCCCGCGTGCTTGCCCGAACAGTTGTTGTGCAGCGCGGTGGGCGCGACGCCGACGCGCACGAGGTCGTCGGCCGCCTTGCGCCAATAGGGCGGGTGGGTGCCGCAGCGCAGATCGTCGGCCGTCAGACCGCCCTTCGCGAGCATCCCGGCGGCGACCGCGACGTGCTCGGGTTCGCCGTTGTGCGACGCGCACATCAGAGCGAGCTCGACCGGGCCGAGTCCGAACCGCGTCGCGACGTCGGCGCGCAGCGCGGCCACGGCTTGGAACGCCTTCA
>JAEUIB010000669.1 GCA_016795255.1 Planctomycetota bacterium | reverse complement strand
CGGCCGGGAATCGTTCGGCACGGACGGGCCGAGTCCACGGCCGTCGCGACGCTCGATGCACGGCCCCCTGCGGCGTTTGAGCACTCGCCTTGCCCGTCCCCGGGACCGTGGGGTAAGCTCCGCGCTTTCCGTCCCCAATCCTGAACTCGGAGTGCGCGCGATGAGTGGCGCTGCGGCCGGTGCTGAACACAACCCCTTCGAACAGTTCAAGAAGCGTTTCGACAACGCTGCCAAGTACCTGAAGCTCGATGCCGGGCTCGGCGACATCCTGAAGACGCCGACGCGCGAACTGACGGTCGCGGTGCCGGTGCTGATGGACGACGGCACGTACCGCGTCTTCACCGGCTATCGCGTGCAGCACAACACCGCGATCGGTCCGGCGAAGGGCGGCATCCGCTACGACTCGAAGGTCGACATCGACGAAGTCCGCGCGCTGGCCGCGTGGATGACGATGAAGTGCGCGGTCGTCAACGTCCCGTTCGGCGGCGGCAAGGGCGGCATCATCTGCGACCCGAAGGCGCTGTCGCAGGGCGAACTCGAGCGCATGACGCGCCGCTACACCGCGGCGATCATGGACATCATCGGCCCGGACAAGGACGTGCCGGCGCCCGACGTCAACACCAATGAACAGGTCATGGCCTGGTTCATGGACACGTACTCGATGCACGTGCGCCAGGCGACGACCGCGGTCGTCACCGGCAAGCCGATCGGCCTCGGCGGTTCCGCCGGCCGCTCGGCCGCGACCGGTCGCGGCGTGCTGGCGACGCTCGAATGCGCCGCCGCGGTCAAGAAGATGAAGCTGAAGGGCGCGAAGGTCGCGATCCAGGGCTTCGGCAACGTCGGCGGCTGGGCCGCGACGCTGATCGCCGAGCAGGGCGCGAAGATCGTCGCCGTGTCGGACATCCAGGGCGCGATCCACAATCCGCAGGGCCTGGACGTCGCGAAGCTGCATGCGCACGTGAAGGCGACGAAGTCCGTCGTCGGCTTCAAGGGCAGCAAGCCGCTCGACGCCGACAAGCTCGTCGAGGTCGAGTGCGACGTGCTCGTGCCGGCCGCGACCGAGAACGTCATCACCGCGAAGAACGCGAAGAACGTGAAGGCCAAGATCATCGTCGAAGGCGCGAACGGCCCGACGACGGCCGACGCCGACGCGATCCTCGACGACAAGGGCGTGCTGGTCTGCCCGGACATCCTCGCGAACGCGGGCGGCGTCACGGTCTCCTACTTCGAGTGGGTCCAGGACCGCATGGGTTACTTCTGGGACGAAGAGCGCGTGAACAAGGAGCTCGTCCAGAAGATGCAAAAGGCGTTCGCCGAGGTCCACGCCACGGCGGAGCAGTACAAGACGAACATGCGCACGGCGGCCTACATCGTCGCCGTCGATCGCGTGGCGTCGGTCACGAAGAAGCGCGGACTCTATGCCTGAGAGCACGATCGTCCCGGCCGCCGGTGTGCGCCGCAATTCCAAGCTGCGCAACATCGCGATCATCGCGCACGTCGACCACGGCAAGACGACGCTCGTGGACCGCTTGATGCGGTACACGGGCGCCGTCGAGGCGCGTACGGTCGGTGACGAGCTCGTGCTCGACAACAACGCGCTCGAACGCGAGCGCGGCATCACGATCCTCGCGAAGAACACGTCGATCCGCTGGAACGACGCGAAGATCAACGTCATCGACACGCCCGGCCACGCCGACTTCGGCGGCGAGGTCGAGCGTGTCCTCAAGCTCGCCGACTCGGCGTTGCTGGTCGTCGACGCGTTCGAAGGCCCGATGCCGCAGACGCGGTTCGTGCTGAAGAAGGCGTTCGAGCAGAAGCTGCGGCCGATCGTCTGCATCAACAAGATCGACCGCCCCGACGCGCGCCCGCACGAGGTGCTCGACGAGGTGTTCGACCTGTTCGTCGAACTCGGCGCCGACGACGAAGCGCTCGACTTCGCGGTCTGCTACGCGTCCGGCAAGAACTCGTTCGCGACCCGTGAGCTCGACCACGAGCGCAAGGACATGCGCCCGCTGCTCGACGTGATCATGGAGTCGGTGCCGGCGCCGCTCGCGCCGATCGACGAGCCGCTGCAGTTCCAGGTCACGTCGCTCGACTACAACGAGTACGTCGGCCGCATCGCGATCGGCCGCGTCTACGCCGGCGTGCTGAAGACGAAGCGCCGCGTCGCGGTGCTGCGCCGCGACGGCAAGCGCAAGGACGTCAACGTCGGCGGGCTGTTCTCGTTCGAGGGCATGGAGCGCAAGCCGGTCGACGAAGTCGAAGCCGGCGATCTGTGCGCGGTGCAAGGCATCGAGGACATCGACATCGGCGACACGATTGCCGACATCGACAACCCGATCCCGATGCCGCTGATCACGATCGACGAGCCGACGATCTCGATGGTGTTCTACGTGAACTCGTCGCCGTTCGCCGGCCGCTCGGGCGACTTCCTGACGTCGCGCCACCTGCGCGAACGCCTGTACAAGGAACTGCAGAGCAACGTCGCGCTGCGCGTCGAGGACACGCCCGATCCGGATGCCTTCAAGGTCTCGGGCCGCGGCACGCTGCACCTCGGCATCCTGATCGAGAACATGCGCCGCGAGGGCTTCGAGTTCGCGGTCGGCAAGCCGCGTCCGATCTATCGCGAAATCAACGGCAAGAAGGCCGAGCCGATCGAGATCCTCGTCGTCGACGTGCCGCAACAGCACGCCGGCAAGGTCATCGAGGTCCTCGGTCCGCGCCGCGGCGAAGTCGCGGTCATGGACACGAAGAACAACCTCACGCACCTCGAGTTCCACGTGCCGTCGCGTGGTTTGATCGGCTTGCGCACGCACCTGCTGACCCTGACGCAGGGCGAAGCGATCATCCACCACAGCTTCTATCAGTACGAGTTCTTCAAGGGCTCCATCCCGCACCGCATCAACGGCGCGCTGATCTCGATGGAGTCGCATCCGGTCACGTTCTACGCACTCGAAGGCCTGCAAGACCGCGGTGTGTTCTTCGTCGGTCCGCAGGACGAGGTGTACGTCGGCCAGATCGTCGGTGAGCACTGCAAGCCGGGCGACCTGACGATCAACGTGGGCCGTGAGAAAAAACTCACCAACATGCGGTCCGCGGGTGCCGAAAAGAACGTCCGTCTCGCCCCGCCCCGTGTGTTCGCACTCGAAGAAGCGCTCGAGTCCATCGACGACGACGAACTCGTCGAGGTGACGCCGGACTCGATCCGGTTGCGCAAGCGCTTGCTCGATGAAAACGACCGCAAGAAGGCGAAGCGCGTGGGGGGCGGCGACGATCTCGTTCTCGAAAACGAAGGAGCCTGATCCTGAGCCGCAAACGCTACGTCGTCGTCGGGGCCGGACTGTGCGGACTGACGACCGCTGAACGCCTCGCCGCCGCTGGCCACGAAGTCACGCTGATCGAACGCCGCGACCGCGTCGG
>JAEUIB010000667.1 GCA_016795255.1 Planctomycetota bacterium | reverse complement strand
GGTCGGAAGCCGAAGACCCCCACGATCTGTACCTGCTGTTGCTGTGCGAAGGCGGCTGGCCGGCGCTGGTGACGTTCCTCGCGTTCGTCGTCGCCGCACTGTTCGCCGGCCGCACGACGCGGATCCTGCCGGCGCAGGACGAGCGGATCCCGATCGCGCTCGCGGTCGGCGGAGCCTTGTTCGCGGTCCTCGGCGTCGGCGTGTTCCGCGGCGTGCTGTCGAACCCCGCGCTGCTCGTGTTCGCGTTCGCGTGCGCGGGGCAGTTGCTGGCGTTCTCCGACGGCCCGTCGACGGCGAGCCCCACGGTGAGCCGCAAGGGCGCGCTGGCCGCGACGGCACTGTTCGTCGCGATCGCGGTGCTCGGCCTGCGCGGCTTGATCGCCGACGCGTACTTCCGATCGGCCGCGAACGTCGCCGGCAAGCCGTCGCTCGACCTGTTGGACCGCTCGCTCGACAGCGCGGCGGCGTGGGACCCGACGCACACCGACGCGATCGAGTACCGCGGCGCGTTGCTGACGCGGTTCGCGACGACGACGAAGCAGACCGACGCCGCGCGCGCGACGTGGAACGCGTTGCTCGCGCAGCGGCCGTACTCGCTCGCGGCGCACGTCGGGCTCGCGCAACTCGACGCGCGCGCCGGACGCATCGACGCGGCGTGGCGACACCTGCGCATCGTGCATCGGCTGCGGGAAGGCAAGCCGCCGGCTCGCCGCGACGCGACGCTCGCCGCCCTCGTCGAGACGGACGATCGTGCGTACGCCGCGCTGCTGTCCGATGCGTTCTCGCGCGGCGTCGCGGACGTCGCGACGCTGGATACCGCGGCGAAGTCCCGCGAGGACGGCGATCCGATGCGCAAGGAGGCGGCGGCGACGCTGCTCGGCGCGTGGCTCGCGAAGGCGCCGTGGAACGGCGACGTCGCGTACCGCTTGGCGAACGTGCTGGTCGAACGCGACGACGCGACGTCCCGCATCGCGTTCCAGCGCGCGCATCTCGCGTTCGCGCTCGATCACTTGCAGGCGGCGAAGCCCGCCGACGCGCGCCGCAGCGCGAAGCTCGCGGCGAGGTACGGCGACGGCCCGGAGGCCGACGTCGTCGCAGCGCTGTGCGACGCCGCGGACGGCAAGACCCCGCTGGGGCCGGAAGTCACCGCGCGCTGGCGCGAGTGCGAGTCGTCGTTCCGCGACCGAGTGCTGTTGCTCGACGCGAATCCGGCGCTGGGCGAGGCGATCGCCGAGCTGTCCCGAGCTCGCTGAAGAACCAGCGGACGCGCCGCCGGATTCACAATCCGTACTTCTGGATCAGCTTCGCGAGCCACCGCGTCGTGATGCCGAGTTCCGCGGCGGCAGCGACACGCGATCCTTTGGTGCGCTCGAGCGCGGCGACGACGAGCTCACGCTCGCGGGCTTCGAGCGCGGCCTTGAGCGAGGCGCCGGGAATTCCGCCGTCGTCCCGCCCCCAGGAACCGGGGAGGTCCAGTCGCTCCCTCGCGTCCCTCTCATCCCTCTCAACCCTCGCGTCCCTGCCGTCCCTCGCGTCCCTCGCGTCCCTCTCGTCCCTCTCGTCCCTCGCGTCCCTCGCGTCCCTCTCGTCCCTCGCGTCCCTCTCGTCCCTCTCGTCCCTCTCATCCCTCGCGCCCGAATCAACGAACCCGCACCCAACGAGATCCCCGACATCAACGACGCCCCGCGCGGTCACGGCGACGACGGCGTTGACCAATCCCTCGAGCTCGCGCACGTTGCCGGGCCAATCCGCTTCGGTCAGCGCGGCGAGCGCGCGATCGGTGAACTGCTTCGGCGCGTGTCCGCTGTCGGCGGCGGCCCGCGCGGCGAACGTCCGGACCAGCAGCGGCACGTCGCCGCGTCGTTCGCGCAGCGGCGGCACGTCGATCTGGATCACGCGAAGGCGATAGAACAGGTCCTGGCGGAACCGCCCCGACGCGACCAGCTCCGCGAGCGGTCGGTTCGTCGCCGACACGATGCGCAGCTTCGCCCGTCGCGGCTTGGTGGCGCCGAGCGGGAGGTACTCGCCGTCCTGCGCGACGCGCAGCACCTTGGCTTGGACCGCGGGCGGCATTTCGCCGATCTCGTCGAGGAACAACGTTCCGCCGTCCGCGGCCGCGATCAATCCGTCGTGGTCGGCGACCGCGCCGGAGAACGCGCCGCGCTTGTAACCGAACAACTCGGCCTCGACGAGGCCGTCGGGCAAACCTGCGCAGTTCACGGCGACGAAGCGGCGCCGCCGGCGGAACGACGAATGGTGCAGCGCGCGCGCGATCAGTTCCTTGCCGGTGCCGGGCTCACCTTGGATCAGCACGGACGCGTCGCTGTCGGCGATCCGCTGCACGAGATCGAGCACCTCGAGCATCCGCCGATCCGTCGTCACGCATTGCCGTGTGGAATACCGCGCGTCGAGGTCGAGCCGTACGCGCTCGAGGTCGCTGCGGACTTCCTCGAGTTCCTCCGAGCGCGCGGCGACGTCGCGTTCGAGATCGCGCCGCAACTCCTCGATGTGGTTCAGCAGGCGTGCCTTGTCCAGCGCCAGCGCCGCGTGTTCCGCCAACGCTTCGAGGTGTTCGCGCGCGTGCTCGTCGAAGCGGTCGACGCGCGTCGGATCGTCGACGTAGATCGCGCCGACGACGACGCCGCGGCTCTTCAGCGGCGCGCACGCGACCGACAGCAGCGCGAGTTCGGAGATGCTGCGCACCGAGCGGAAGCGTTCGTCGACGCGCGCTTCGGACGTCACGATCGTCCGTCCGGTCGCGAGCACGTCCTCGACGATCGAGCGACTCACCTGCAGCGCCGGATCGAGGATGTCCTCGCGGCGCAGACTGCGCGCCGCGACGAACGACAGCGGCGCGCCAGGCGCTTCGCGGACGACGACGAACCCGCGCCGCGCGCTCGCCAGCTCGATCGCGGCGTCGATGATGCGGGACAGGACGTCGCGGACCGCCGTCGCCTCGTTGATCCAACGCGTCGCTTCGAGCACCTGCTTCAGTTTGCGGTTCTGGCGCAGCACGTCCGCGCCCGGCGACGCGCTCTCCTCGGCGGCGACCAGCGCGGCGACGAGGCGCCGCGCCGATTCTTCGGCGTGCCGATCGGACAGCCGACGCGCGAGCCGCTCGGCCTCCTGCGCCGCGACGCGGCCACCGCGCGCTTCGCTTGCGTCGCCGCGCGTGAACGCGAGCAGCGCGATCCGCGCGTGCAGCAACTTCACGTCGAGCGCCGCGGCGGGCTCGAGCGCGGTCGAGTTCGTCCGCGAGAACAGCCGGCGCGCTTCGCCGGAGCGCCCCCGCAGCAACAGCAACCCGGCGCGCAACGTGACCGCCAGCGCGAGGTCGCCGCGATGCCCGCGCCGACGCGCACTGCGATGGAAGCGACGCGTCGCGATCAGCGCGGAGCGCGGATCGTTCGCCTGCAGCGCCGACTCCGCCATCAATCCCGCGGCACGCGCGGCCTCTTCGTCGTGCGAAGCCGCCTCCGCGGCCGCGAGCGCGCGCTTGCCCAGCACACGCAATCGCCTCACGTCCCGCTCCCGCGCGGCGGTCTGACACACCGCGAGCAGGAACGCAGCTCGCACGTCCTGACGCCCCGGGCCGCGGGACAGCGCGAGCGCTTTGCGCGCGGCACGCCGGGCCGCATCGAGGTCGAGGCGCGCGACGTGCGCGCGATACAGGTTGACCGCCGACAGTCCCGCGCCGGCGAACGCGCCGACGGCTTCGCGTTCGACGACGCTGCGCGAGAACGCCGTCGCCGCGCGATCCGGATCGCCAAGCGCGAGCAGCACGGTGCCGAGGCCGTTCTGCGCCCAGCCGAGCCCGCGCCGATTGCCGACCTTCTCGAACAGGATCTCGGCGCGGTGGAACGCTTCGAGCGCGGAGCGCGGTTCGCCGGCCGAATGGCGCATCCAGCCGTACCGCATCAGCGTGTCCGGCAACAGCCGGCGATCGTCGACGCGCTCGAGCCGTTCGAGGGCGCGCCGCACGCGCTTGCGACCGCGGGCGACATGCACGCCCTCGACGTCCCACGCGCCGAGCGTCGAATCGAAGTGCGCGACGCGGCCGGATCGGCCGAGGCTGCGCGCGATGCGACGCGCGGCGACCGCGGCGGCGCGCGCGCGACGCGTGTCCCCGAGCCGCCACTGGACGGCCATCGCGGTCGCGAACACTTCGAGCATCGGCGCCGAGCGCTCGAGCCCGTTCGCGCTCCGCAGCAACGCATCGACCTGTGCGCGCGCGGCGTCCTTGTCCCCGCGACCGACGACGAGCCACGCGCGCAGCGCGGCCAAGGCTCGTGCGTCGCCGAGATCCGTTCGCGCCAACCCTTCGTCGACGACGCGCGCGGCGTCGGCCGGTCGGCCGGCGCGCTCGAGCAACTGCGCGCGTTCGAGCACGAGTTCGACCGCGCGAGCACCGCGCGCGTCCTTCGCCGCCGCCGCGAGCGCGACGTCGGCATCGGCGACCGCGCCGAGCGCGGCGTGCGCGAGACCGAGCAAGCGAGGCGCCCACACGTCGGTCGCCGCGCGCGACGGCTGCACGTCGCTCATCCGCGCGACGGCTTCGAGCGCCGCGGCCGGCTGTCGCGCGTCGACGCACGCGCGCGCGGCCTTGCGCCACAACGCGTACGCGCCTCGACTCGACGCTTCGGTCGCGAGGCGCGCCGCGGCGGCGAGCCGTTCGGGGGTCCGCGGTCCACGCGCGAGCCGTGCCGCCAACCGACGCTGGACGGCCGGCGTGGGTTGCGCTTGCCGCATCAACCCGGCGCGATCGAGCGGGAACCGCAGCGACAACCGCGGCGGCGTCCCGCCGTCGTGACGCACGAGACGTCGCGACGCCAATTCGAGCGCCGGCTGCAGCAGGCTCTGCGTATCGACGCCCGCCGCGTGCGCGAGATCGGCGATCCGGATCGGACAACCGGCGGCGGCGACGAGCCCGAGCAGCGCGCGCGTCTCGGCCGACAGCCGTGCCGTCACGACCTCGTGCCCGACGCCGGCGGCGGCGTCGAACGCGATCCCGTGCAGCTTGTCGAGGTCGGCCAGCCAGACGCCACTCGCGCGCACGAAGCCGCCCGCCGCGGCGAACCGCGACAGCATCGCGCGCGTCGCCGCCGGATGGCCGTTCGTCCGGCGCACGAGCTCGAGCGCCAGCGCTTCGGGAGCGACGACCTCGGGCAGCGCGAGCTTGACGAAGCGCGCGACGTCGCGCTCGGTCAGCGGTTCGAGCGGCGCGATCGATCGCGGACCGAGCACGTCGCGGGGCAAGCGCAGTTCGCACTCGTCGGCTTCCCCGGCGACGGCGATCCACGGCCGCGTCGACACCGGTTCGGCGAGCAGCGTCGCGACCAGTTCGCGCACGCTCGCGTCGCACCGATCGAAGTCGTCGATGCCGACGACGAGGCGCTGTGCGTCGGCGGCCACCTCGCGCATGCGCTCGATCCGGACTCGCGCCGACGGCGCCGCATCGGGCTCGTCGCCGCGCACGAGCAGCGCCGGCTGACCGCGCGCGTGCGCGAGTTCGACCAGCGCTTCGACGGCCGCGGTCTTGCCCGAGCCGACGCCACCGGCGAGCACGAGCGGTTCGCGCGCGCCGGAGTCGAGGAACTCGAACACGCGTTCGGTGAACGCCGGCGACGCCTCGGCGCGCGCGCGATCGATCGCGGTCGCGGCGTCGACGCTCGGCGTGGCTTCGCCGCGGCCGAGGCCGCGCTCGAGCAACGCGCGGGCTTCGGCCGCGTCGCGCGGTCGATGCGACGGCTCGCGCGCCAGACACGCGGTCAGGAACGCCGCGAGCGGCTCCTCCCCGTCGATGCGCGGCGGCCCGGCCTCGAGCGCGCGAACGA
>JAEUIB010000610.1 GCA_016795255.1 Planctomycetota bacterium | reverse complement strand
CAACTACTTCGTCGCCGAGACGCAGGGCGCCGGCCACTACGGCACGCTCGAAGAAGAGCTCGGCATCTCCGGCGACGAGGGCTGGGCCGAGATGGACAAGACGTTCAAGACGTGGGTCGTCGACGAACTGGGCAAGCTGTGAGGATCCGAGCCATGGTTTCACGCATCGCGTTGCTCGCCACGTTCGTCACGTCCACGTTCGCACTCGCGCACGACGCCGACGCGCAAGGGCTGACGAAGCCGAAGCGCCGCCCCGAAGGCGGATCGCAATTCGCGATCGAGCGCACCGTCGTCGCGTCGGCGATCGGCACCGAAGGCTCGAAGCTGACCGGCTCGGTCTGGCTCGAGCGCAAGATGGGCAACAAGTTCGTCGGCCAAGCGTTCCTGTCCGACGCGAAGACCGGCAAGCTCGCGCTGCCGGACATCCAGTTCCAGACCGACGCGGATCTCGATCCCGCGGGCGCCGACGAGTCCATCGACGTCGGTTCGCTCGACGCGATGTTCCTCGGCCGCGCGGCGTCGAGTTCCGACCTCGCGCTGCTGCCGATCCGCGCGCTGTTGCCGCACAACACGCACTTCGACGGCAAGAGCCGCAAGTCGACGCGCGAAGTGAAGGTCGCCGGCGCCACCGTCGAGTTCACCGAGACCGACCTCGGCAGCCCGCCGCTGCATGCCGACGCGACCGAGATGTACTTCACGCGGATCGTGCGGCGCTATCAGCCGTCCGGCTTCGAAATCCACGACTACGTGCTCAGCTACAAGAAGCGCCCCGAGGACTTCCTGCTCGCGTCGCGCGCGTTGCGGATGCTGGTGCATCCGGCGGGCAAGACCGCCGACGGCAAGCACCCGTCGGGCGGCGTCTTCGAGGTGTCGCTGCTGACGGCACAGCAGATCGACTTCCGCGACGACGAGCCGGCGCTCGAGGACAAAGAGCGCAAGAAGGTCGACGACAAGTTCCAGGAGAAGCTGCTCGACGCGCTGTTCGAAGCGATGCCGACCGAAGGTCTCGGCGATCCGTTCGATTCGCCGGCCGCGATCGGTGCGCGCGCGTCGGGTCTGCTCGATCAACGAGCCGTCGCGCGACTGTTGAACATCGGACACCCGCGTGCGCTCGCGTCGACGGCGCCGCTGCTCGTCGAGAAGTCGTTCACGTTCGACCCCGCCGTCTACGTCAAGGCGTGGCGCATCGCGGACGATCCCGTCGAGCGCCTGCTGCTCGCCGCGGGAGCCGCCGCCGGCGGCGCGAAGGAGCCTCGCTTCACCGAGGAAGCGAAGCTGGCTCTGCAGTCGCAGGACCCGCGCGTCCTCGCCGCGGTGCTCGCACTGGCGAAGGGATTGAAGGACGACGCGCTGATCGCGCAAGCGCAGCAACGCGCGCGCGGCTGATCGCCGCCGGCCACGTCCGGTCGCGCCAGTCCACGACGGTGCACGGCGACGGTCGGATGACGGACGCATGATGCAGACGCGGGCCGCGGTCGTTCTGGACCGCGGCCCGCGCCGTTGCAGGTCGTTTCGGAGCGATCAGCCCTTCGGCTTCTTCTCGAGCGCCGCGCGCAACACGTCGCCGAGGTTCGTGCCGCTCGACCGTGCCGGTCCCTTGTCGAGGAACTGGTTCATGTCGGCCTGATCGACGTCCTCTTCGGACCCGAGCAGCGCGCCGCGCGAGTTCAGCCGCGACAGCGACACCTTCTTCCCGTCGTATTCCTTGATGCGCACCTTCACCGTGTCGCCGACCTTGATGACTTCGGCGAGGTTCGCGACGCGATCGGGCGACACCTGGCTCTTGTGCAACAAGCCCTCGACGCCCGGCACGAGTTCGACGAACGCGCCGAACTCGGCGATGCGCGTGACCTTGCCTTCGCACAGCGTGTCGCGCGCGTGCGTCTTCTTGAATTGGTCGAACGGGTCGGCCGCGAGCTGCTTCATGCCGAGGCCGATGCGCTTGCCGCCGTTCTTGACCTCGAGCACCTTGACGTCGACTTCTTGACCGACGGTCAGCACGTCGGACGGCTTCTGGATGCGCTGGTGCGAGATGTTCGACACGTGCAGCAGGCCGGTGACGCCCTTGCCGAGGTCGACGAACGCGCCGAAATCTTCGAGCTTCTCGATCTTGCCGCGGACGACCGAGCCCTCGCGGAGCGTGCCGACCATTTCCTTGCGCGCTTCGGTGCGCTCGCGCCCGAGCACGGACTTGCGCGACAGCACGACGCGCTTGCGCTTCGGCGCGACCTCGACGACTTCGCACTCCCACGTCTCGCCGACGAATTGCGTGAACGTGTCGACGCGATGCAGCGCGATCTCGGACGCCGGCATGAACGCCGAGACCGGACCGATCTTCAGTTCGAGACCACCGGAGTTCTCGCCGATGACCTTGGCCTTGACCAGCGCGCCCTTGCGCAGGTCACGCCACGTCGCGAGCGCCCGCGCCTCGCGGCGCGACAGCGTCCACAGGCCGTCCTTGATCGACACCAGCGAGAACTCGAAGCTCTCGCCGGGCTGCGGCGGGGTCTCGAACTCTTCCAGCGAGATCGCGCCGTGCGTCTTCGGCCCCAGCTCGACCATGACTTCGGTGCCGTTGATCGAGGTCACGACCCCCCGATGCAGGTGCGGGTCGTCCGGATCGCTGGTGCGGTCGATGCGGGGTTCGGCGGGCGCCGGCGGCGCCTTGCTGAACGCAGCTTCCATTTCCGATTTCAGCGCCGCTTCGTCGAGGCCGTCGTTCTGGTCCATGGGCATGAAAAGGGGTCGGGGGAGCGCGGGCTCCCGGGCGGGAGGATGGGATCCTGGGAAGGGCGGGTCACGATACCCCCAGTCCGGGAAAGAAGCCAACGCCTCGTCAGGATCGAGAGGCGGGGCTCATCGTGCGTACGCCGCGGCCGTCAGGGAATCGGGGGCGGTCGCCGACCGGTTCTTGTCCGATCAGGCGAGGCGCACCCGGACCTCACCCTGCCGCGCGACGACACGCCCCACCACGACCGCGCACGGCGTGCCCTGCGTCGCCAACTCCGCCAGCAGGCGATCGACTCGATCGGCCGCGACGCAGATCAGCATGCCGCCGGAAGTCTCCGCGTCGAACGCGAGTTGCGCGCGCGCCGCATCGACGCCGGGCGCGATCTCCGCCGTCGCCCCGAGGAACGCACGCGTCCGCGTCGCGCCGCCCGACGTCAGTTTCTGCGCCGCGAGTTCGGCCGCCACCGGGAACAGCGGCAAGGCCGACGCTTGGAACTCGAGCGTGACGCCGCTCGCCTCGGCCATGCCGCGGCCGTGCCCCATCAGCCCGAAGCCGGTGACGTCGGTCGCCGCGCGGCAGTCGACCGCGCGAGCGGCGAGGGCCGCACCCTTGTTCAAGTGCGCCATCTGCGCGCACGCCGGCTCGATCCACTCCGCGGGCAGCTTGTCGAGCTTCATCGCCGTCGCCGCCGCGCCCATGCCGAGCGGCTTCGTCAGCACGAGCACGTCGCCGACTCGCGCGCCGGCGTTCGTCGTGATGCGATCCGGGTGGATCGTGCCGGTGACGGACAAGCCGTACTTCACTTCCTTGTCCCGCACGGAGTGACCGCCGACGAGGATCGCACCGGCCTCGGCGATCTTCTCGGCGCCGCCACGCAGCACTTGCGCCAGCACGCTCGGCGGCAACTCCTGTGGCCAGCCGACGATGTTCATCGCCGTCAGCGGCGTGCCCCCCATCGCGTAGACGTCGGACAACGCATTGGCGGCCGCGATGCGCCCGAACCACAGCGGGTCGTCGACGACCGGCGGGAAGAAGTCGAGCGTCTGCACCAACGCGAGCTCGGGAGTGAGACGAACGACTCCCGCGTCGTCCAGCGTCTCCGCGCCGACGATCAAACGGTCGTCCTTCACCGACGGAAGCTGATGCAAGACCTCGACGAGGTCCGCGGGCGAAAGCTTCGCTGCTCAGCCCGCGCAGCTCGAGTACTTCGTCAGCCGCACCGTCTCGCGCTTGTCTTCGGAGGGATTCATCACGGGACTCCCGCAGGGCCTTGCAGCGCCGCCACGACGGCGGTCGCCAGGACCTCACGTTGATCGGGGAAGATCGATCGCAATTCGAGCAGGACCTCGCCGGCTTCGATGCGCGCGTAGACGCGCGGCCGGCCGGCGCGCAGCCTCGCCGCCACGACGTCCGGCACCAGGTCCGGATGCGTCAGCGCGACGGCGACGCCGCTGAACTCGCGCGCCGGCGCCGACCCGCTGCCGAGGAAACCGACCGTTTCGCGGACCACGGCACGCGCGCCGCTCGCGCGTTCGATGCGAGCGGCGAGCTCGCGCGCCGCCGCGACCAACTCGGCCTGCGGCGTGCTCAGCGCGCTGAACAACGGCAACGGCGGCACGCCGTCCGGGTGGGCGCGATAGACGAGCAGCGTGGCCTCGAGCGCCGCGAGGTCGAGCTTTCCGGGCCGCAACGCGCGGAACAGCGGGTGCCGACGCGCTTTCGCGACCGCGTCCTTGCGGCCGACGAGGATGCCGGCCTGCGGACCGCACAGCAGCTTGTCGCCGGAGAACCAGATCAAGTCGGCGCCGGTCTCGACCGCCGAACGTACGTCCGGTTCGTCTTCGAGCGGCGAGACGTCGACCGGCCGCAGCAGTCCGGAACCGAGGTCGTAGCCGACCGTCACGCCGTGCGCGCGGCCGAGCTCCACGAGGTCCGACAGCGTCGGCGCGGTCGTGAACCCGATCATCCGGAAATTCGAGGGATGGACCTTCAGCAGCATCGCCGTGGCCGGTCCCAGCGCGGAGACGTAGTCGTTGCGATGCGTGCGATTCGTCGTGCCGACCTCGCGCATGATCGCGCCGGACGACGCCATCACGTCCGGCATGCGGAAGCCGCCGCCGATCTCGACCAACTGCCCGCGCGAAACGATCACTTCGCGACCGGCCGCCAGCGCACTCAGCGCGAGCAGCGTCGCACCGGCGTTGTTGTTGACGACCGTCGCGGCTTCGGCGCCGGTCAGGTCGCACAGCAGTCGCGCGACGCGGATCTCGCGTTCGTCGCGTTCGCCGCTGTCCGGATCGACTTCGACGATCGCGTAGCGCGCCACGCCGTCGACCGCGGCCCGCGCTTCGTCGCACAGCGGCGCGCGGCCGAGCCCGGTGTGCAGCAGGATGCCGGTCGCGTTCAGCACGCCTTCGTGGCGCGAGCGCTGCACGCGCTCGAGCGCGGCGCGGATCGCGTCGACGAAGCGCGGCGCGTCGAACCACGTCGCGTCGACCGGGCTCCCGGCGCGCACCGCGGCGCGAAAGCGCGTCGTCTCCTCCCGGATCGCCTCGAGCAACAACGGCCGAGACGCGTTCGGCAACGCCGCACCGCATCGCTGCAGCAGGACGTCGATCGCGGGGATGGCTCGCAGCGTGTCGCTTTGATCCGCCATGGCAACGTCCTCGAAATGATCTCGCCGCTCACCGACCCACGGCCGCCTCGACTCGAGTCGCGATCCGGCCGGTCCGTGACCGAGCACGCTACGCCGCGAGCGCGGCCCGCTCAAGGCGACGACCGAGCGACGACCCGGCGCCGATCGGTCGCCGTGCGGTCGCCGAGCACGCGAAGTCCGACCGCCGCGATCCGTCCCGAACCGGACGAACTCGAGTCGACCGAGTTGCACGCGCGGGGTGTTCGCATTTGACGATCCGACCGCCGCCCGTTAGACCACGCTCATGACCGTCCACTGGCGCTTTTATCCCGACGATCTGCGCCTGCAGGAGGATCTTGCTCGGCAGTTCTCACTGTCGCGGCTCGCGGCCCGCATCTTGATCAACCGTGGCCTGCGCGGACCCGACGACGTCGCCGCGTTCATGAGCGCGAGCCTCGAAGGACTGACCGATCCGTTCCGCATGGCCCACATGGAGCGGGCGGTCGACCGCCTCGTCGCCGCACTCGCGCGCAAGGAGACGATCGTCGTCTACGGCGACTCGGACGTGGACGGGGTCTCGGGGACCGCGCTGCTCGCGGGGTTCTTGCGCGCGGTCCGCGCCGACGTCGCGACCTACACCCCGAATCGACTCGAAGAGGGATACTCGCTGACGCCGCGCGGCGAAGCGTTCATCCGTGATCGGGGCGCGAAGGTCGTCATCACGGTCGACAACGGCACGACCGCGGTCGATGCGATCGCGCGGCTGCAGGCGGACGGCATCGACGTCATCGTCTGCGATCACCACGAGCCGGGCGAGCGGCTGCCGCCCGCACTCGCGCTGCTGAATCCCAAATGGGACGGCTGCGGGTATCCGTTCCGTTGGCTGTGCGGAACCGCCGTCGGCTTCCGGCTGCTGACCGCCCTCGCGACGCGCTTGCCCGCGCGAGCGAACCAACACGAGACGTTGATCCGCGTGCTGCGGCATTCCATCGGGCTCGTCGCGCTGGCGACGATCTGCGATTGCGTGCCGCTGGTCGGCGAGAACCGCGCGTTGGCGCGTTCGGGCCTCGCGGCGTTGTCGTCCGGCGAGCATCCCGGCGTCCAAGCGCTGCTGCGCATCGCCGGAGTCCACGGTCGCGTCCAGCAGGACGACGTGTCGTTCCGCCTCGGGCCGCGCATCAACGCGGCCGGACGGCTCGGCCACGCGGAGCGCGCGCTCGAACTGCTGCTGGCCGCCGACGACGCGACCGCGCGCGCGTGCGCAAAGGAACTCGACGAGCGCAACCAGACGCGCCAAGACATCGAAGCGCACATCCTCCAAGGCGCACGCGAGAAGGCCGCGATCGCCGCGACGAGCGACGCGCCGATCCTCGTGCTCGCGGACGAGGGCTGGCATCCCGGCGTCGTCGGCATCGTCGCCAGTCGCATCGCGACGGAGTTCCAACGCCCGACGATCCTGATCGGCATGCGCGGAGCCAGCGGTCGCGGCAGCGGGCGCTCGGTGCGAGGATTCGACCTTCATCACGCGCTGGCGCAGTGCGCGAAGCACCTGCGCGCGTTCGGCGGCCACGCGTTCGCGGCCGGCCTCGAAGTCGACGCAGCCGCGCTGCCGGCGTTCATCGACGCGGTCAACGCAGCGGCGCGGACGTCGTGGAAGGACGATCCCGATCAGGAGTTGTGGATCGACGCCGAGGTCCCGCTCGGCGTGCTGACGCCGTCGCTGATGGCCGAGCTCGAGCGGCTCGCGCCGTTCGGCGAAGGCCATCCGCTGCCGACGTTCGTCGTGCCGGACGTGCAGCTCGGCGGCGCTCCGCGCCGCGTCGGCCGCAACCAGAACCACCTGACGTTCCCGGTGCTCCAATCGGGCGTCGTGCGCAACGCGATCGCCTACGGCATGGGGCCGCGGGCGGACTCGATCGGATCGGCCGAGCGCTTCTCGGTCGCGTTCACTCCGCGCTTGAACTTGTTCCGCGGCAAGGCCGGAGTCGACCTCGAGGTCAAGGACATCCGCGTCGCCTGACGTGCGAGGCACGCACGTCGTACGAGTCGCGCGACTCGGCCGGCGTTGCGATCACGCTTGCGGCGCGCGCGCCGCTCGCTTCGCCTTCCACCACTCGATGATCAGCGGCAGGATCGAGATCACGATGATCGCCAGGATCACCGTCGAGAAGTTCTTCTTCACGATCTCCATGTTGCCGAAGAAGTAGCCGGCCCACGTCAGCGAGAACACCCAGACGATGCCGCCGACGACGTTGTACGTGATGAACGTGCGGTAGTTCATCGTGCCGACGCCGGCGACGAACGGCGCCAGCGTGCGGACGATCGGCACGAAGCGCGCCAGCACGATCGTCTTCGCTCCGTACTTCTCGTAGAACGCGTGCGTCTTCTCCAAGTGCTCGCGCTTGATCCACCGACTCTCGGTCGCGAACACCTTCGCGCCGATCTTCTTCCCGATCCAGTAGTTGACGGTGTCGCCGATGATCGCGGCGACCGTCAGCAGGATGCAGATCGGCCAGACCTGGAAGTTCTCGCTGCCGAGCGCCGCGATCGATCCGGCCGCGAACAGCAGCGAATCGCCCGGCAGGAACGGCGTGACGACGAGACCCGTCTCGGCGAACACGATCGCGAACAGGATCCAGTACGTCGTCGTCCCGTGCTGGTCCACGAGCTCGCGCAGGTGGTCGTTCAGGTGCAGGACGACGTCGACGATTTCCTTCAGTGAATCCATGGGACGGGAGTGGCTCCGGGGTTCGATGGCCGAATGTCGGTGCGCAGGCGGTTACGGTCGGGAAGACGCGGAGAGTTCGAGCGGCTCGCGGCTCCAGATCTTCACTTCGGTGTGGAGATCGACGCCGGCGTGCTCGAACACGCCCTTTCGCACCTGCCGAATCAGTTGGAGGACGTCGCGGAACGTCGCTGCGCCGCGGTTGACGATGAAGTTGCCGTGCTTGGTCGACACCTCGGCGTCGCCGACGCGCGCGCCCTTCAGTCCCGCGGACTCGATCAGCTTTCCGGCGGAGTGTCCGTCCGGGTTCTTGAAGATGCAGCCGGCGCTCGGCTCGATCAGCGGCTGCGCGGCGCTCTTCTCCTTCAAGATCGTCTTGATGCGTTCCTGGACCGCCTTCGGCGCGTCGCGCTGCAGCGCGACGACCGTCTCGAGCACGACGCACGCGTCGAACATCGACGAGCGGTAGCCGAACGTCCTCTCGCCGACCGCGTCCTCCTGCTCGTCGAGCGCGGGCGTCAGATAGCGCACGCGCTTCGCGATCGACGACAGCCAGCCGTGCCGGCCGCCGGCGTTCATGACCGTCGCGCCCCCCATCGTGCCCGGCACGCCGACGAGGCACTCGGCGCCGGTCAGCCCCATCTCGCGCGTCTTCGTCACGAACTGCGGGATCGACAGTCCCGCGCCGAGTCGCAGCTCGGTTCCTTCGTCGTTCTCCCGCACCATGAACGCGAAGCCGGTCGTCAGCACGATCGCTTCGTCGAGACCGGCGTCGTCGATCAGGATGTTGGCCCCGCCACCGAGCATGCGGTACGGGATCCCGTCCACGCGCAGCCGTTGGACCGCCGCGACGAGCTCGTCGCGGTTGCGCGGCTCGAGCAGCACCGGGACCTTTCCGCCCATGCGGAACGTCGTGTGGTCACGGAGCTGGACGTCGTCGCGCGCGGGACACGGCGCCTGGAAGTTCGTCACGGAGGTCATCGATGTCTCCGGCTCCGAGCAACAAGACGACGTCACCGGGCCGCACGACGGCCTGGATCGCGGGGAGGACTGCGGGGAGCGCGCCAGCATAGCGGGCGTCCGGATTCGTCCGGCGCACCGCATCCGCGAGTTCCGAAGCACTGACGCCGGCGGTCGTCGCGTCCCGTTCCCGAGCCCCGTAGATGTCCGTGAGGATCGGCACGTGGAAGCGCGCCAGCGCGCGCGCGAAGCCGGCGAAGAAGTCGCGCGTGCGGGACGCCTGATGGGGTTGGAACGCGGCGACGACCCGGCGCCCGGCGTAGCGCGCGAACACCGCGTCGGCGACCGCGTCGAGCGCCGTCGGATGGTGCGCGTAGTCGGTCAGCAGCACAACGCCCCCGACTTCGCCGAGCGGCTCGAGGCGGCGAGCGACGCCCGCGAACCGCTCGACGCCGGAGCGCGCGGCCTCGAGCTCGACGCCGAGCGCGTGCAGGACCCCGAACGCGACGAGCGCGTTGTCGATCGAATGACGCCCCGGGATCGACAGCGTGACCCCGCGCAGAGCGGCGATCCCTTCGACGTCGAATCGAGGCAACCCATCTCGCGTCTCGAGGCGGACGGCGCGCAGGTCCGCTCCGTCGTCGACGCCGACCGTCCGCGTCGCGCAGGCGACCGGACCGAGCCGCTCGACGACCTCGCGCGACGTGACCAGCACTCCGCGGACGCGCGCGACGAACGCCCGGAACGCATCGACGACGCGTTCGAACGACCCGTAATGGTCGAGGTGATCGGCTTCGACGTTCGTGATCGCGGCGATGCGCGGCGCGAGGTGCAGGAACGACTCGGCGTACTCGCACGCTTCGGCGACGAACGTGCGGTCGTTGCCGTGGTGACCGGCCGCGCCGAATTGCGGCACGTCGCCGCCGACGACGAACGACGGGTCCTGCCCCGCCGCGCGCAGACCGGCGACGACGAGCGCCGTCGTCGTGGTCTTGCCGTGCGTACCGGCGATCGCGACGCCGTCCTGCGACGCCATGATCTCGCCGAGCGCCTGTGGGTACGTCACCACGCGCTGGCCGCGTTCGCGAGCGACGCGAAGCTCCGGGTTGTCCGCGGGGATCGCTGCCGACGCGACGACGACGGCGGCGCGCGGCACCGACTCCGCGCGATGCGCGCCGAGCACGAGCGTCGCGCCACGCGACGTCAATCGCGCGGTGCCCGGGCTCGCCCGCAGATCGGAGCCGCTGACGGCGACGCCGCGATCCTGCAGCAGCGCGCCGAACGCCGCCATGCCGAAGCCGCCGGCGCCGACGAGGTGCACCGCGCGCGCGTCGGCCACGGACGTCATCGCGCCGACCTCGACGCGATGTCCAACAGGACGTTCGCGCACTGGGTCGCGGCGTGGGGTCGATGCAGCGCGCGCGACTGTTCGGCCGCCGCGGCGCGCGCAGCGGGATCCGCGAGCAGACGCGCGACGACGTGCAGCAACCGGACGGACGCGCCGTCGCCTTCCTCGACGACCGCGGCGCCGCCCGCTCGCTCGAACAGTCGCGCGTTGTCGAACTGATGACCGTCGCCGTACGGATACGGCACGAGCGCGAGCGGCTTGCCGATGCGCGCGACCTCGGACAGCGTCGTCGCTCCGGCGCGCGCGACGACGACGTCGGCGATGCGGTAGACGTCGTTCATTCGTGATTCGAACGGCACCGCGACGGTCTTCGGCTCGGGGGATCGAGCGATCTCTTCCTGGACCGCGGCATGATCGACGTCGCCGGTCAGCATCAGCAGTTGCACGCCGGGACTGCGACGCCCGAGTTCGGCGCGCATGCCGAGCACCATGCGGTTCACGCCGCGTGCGCCCTGACTGCCGCCGAGGGAGACGACGGTCGGACGACCCGGCTCGAGGCCGAACGCTTCCGCTCCGGGCGTCGTGTCGGCGTCGAAGTCCTCGCGCAGCGGGTTGCCTTCGACGACCGCCCGTCGCTCCGGCAATCGCTCGGGGTCGAGGATCGGGAACGCGAGCACGAT